>DASVTG010000640.1:0-10997 GCA_036387695.1 Hymenobacter sp.
CAGCTCTTTTTAGCTGCGTCGAGTTGGTCGAGAAGTTTCTTCTCAGTGTCGCGGAGCTTGGCAGCTTCCTCGTATTTCTGCGATTTCACCACGCGGTTTTTCTCGCCTTTGATGTTCTCAATCTGCTCTTCGAGCGTGAGAATGTCCTCGGGCACCACGATGTTGTTGATGTGCACGCGGGCACCGGCCTCGTCAAGAATGTCGATGGCCTTGTCCGGCAGGAAACGGTCGCTCATGTAGCGGTCCGACAGCATCACGCACTGCTCAATGGCCTTGTCGGTGTACACCACGTGGTGGTGGTCCTGATACTTGTCCTTGATGTTGTGCAGGATTTCGATGGTTTCCTCGGGCGTGGTGGGGTCCACCATCACCATCTGGAAACGACGGGCCAACGCGCCGTCCTTCTCGATGTACTGACGGTACTCGTCCAGCGTAGTGGCGCCGATGCATTGAATCTCGCCGCGGGCCAAAGCCGGCTTGAACATGTTGGAAGCGTCCAGCGAGCCCGAAGCACCGCCGGCGCCCACGATGGTGTGCAGCTCGTCGATGAACAGAATCACGTCGGGCGACTTCTCCAGCTCGTTCATCACGGCCTTCATGCGCTCTTCGAACTGACCACGGTACTTGGTGCCAGCCACCAGCGAAGCCAAATCCAGGGTCACAACGCGTTTATTGAACAGCACGCGGCTAACCTTTTTCTGGATGATGCGCAGGGCCAAACCTTCGGCGATGGCGGTTTTACCAACGCCGGGCTCACCGATGAGAATCGGGTTGTTCTTTTTGCGGCGGCTCAGGATTTGCGCCACGCGCTCAATTTCTTTTTCCCGGCCTACGATGGGGTCGAGCTTGTCGTCCTCGGCCAGCTTGGTGAGGTCACGGCCGAAGTTGTCGAGCACCGGAGTGCGCGATTTCTCGCCGGGCTTCTTGGCAGCCGCGCTGCCGGAGCTGCCACGGCCACCGGGGCCGGAAGAGCCAAACAGCTTGTCGTTATCGTCGTCGTCGGTATCCGGGCCGGCTTTGGGGCTCGGCGAGGCGTTACCGTGGTAATCCAGCGAGTCGCGCACAGTTTCGTAGTTAACGTTGAACTTAGAAAGAATCTGAGAAGAGATGTTGTCTTCGTCCCGCAGGATGGACAACAGCAGGTGCTCAGTGCCGATGATTTCGGACTTAAAGATTTTGGCCTCCAAATAGGTTATTTTCAACACCTTCTCGGTCTGCTTGGTGAGCGGAATCGAGCCGGTGATGCTGGTGCCCTGCGTGGCGGTGTTGCGGGTGGCCTGCTCGAGCGAGAACTTGAGCTCATCAATGGACACGCCCAGCTTGCGCAGCAGCCCGAGGGCCGTGCCTTCGGCTTCGCGAATCATGCCCAGAAGCAGGTGTTCGGTACCGATATAGTCGTGACCGAGACGGATGGCTTCCTCCCGGCTCAGGGAAATAACCTCTTTGACGCGGTTTGAGAATTTAGCTTCCATGCCAATAAACGTAGTGAAAAATCAGACAGCCCCGCGTCGGGCAACTACACGAATAACGGGTTGGGCCGATGTAGCTTGAAAACAAGCCGGTTCGGGCGAAGGTTCGGACCGGGTCGGGTCCGCAAGCACTTATTCTTAACGTCGGCGGAAATTTACGGGTTGCTGTTATTCACAACAACTTTACTGTAAAAAACCGCCGGCTGCCGGGCCCTGCGAAAACAAGAGGTCCAGCACACTCAAGCCCGGCTCAAAACCTGGGCCAAACACCTGCGGATAGGGCCGCACCAAGGGGTAGGCTGCCGGTCTGTCAGGTTCGGGCGTTCGGGAGGCCGTTTTGGGTGTCAGCCAGTCGCGTCGGTCAATGATGACGGCTTGGCTACTAGGAAGACCAAAATTCTCTAAAGAAGGTTGCGCGGAGTAGTGGGCGTGGTATTCGGCGGTGAGGTGGAGGGGCAGGGTCAGTCGAAAGCAGCGCAACAATAAGCGCAGGAACTGCAGGTTCAGGTCGAAAAGCAAGATAGGCTTACGTACGTAAATATCATGCAGGTAGTCGGCATAATACTCGAAATACGGACTATTCCCGTACGCAGTTTGCAAGGTGCGCGAGTGCCGGTGAATCCAGTTCTGCCGGTAGTCAATCTCAATTTCGGAAATGCTGACCTTTTCGGCCCGGTTGCCGTCGATAACCGGCACCGTGAGCGGCTGCACGCCCTGCGCCGTGCGCACGAGGCAGCGGTTGCGGAAAGTTTGCTTGCAGTAGTGCTCGTGGGCTTCTATCAGAATGCCGTCGGCGCGCTGGAGCTCGGCGAAGAGGGCGGCCGGCGGGTGGTAGTGAAGTTCGGTGAGCAGAACCATGGGACGGGGGTTGAGGAAAGCCAGCGGGCTACTTTTGCGTCAAATCTGGCTCATTTTGCCGAACTGCCACCATGAATGAGGAAACAGAGTATTTATTCGCCAACGTTCGCAACGCGGTGTGGTCGGGGTTTTATACCGAAGAAGAGGTAACCGAAATGCTGGAAGAGTGGCTGGAAGACGACGATGGCGAAGCCGACGAAGCCGCACTGGAAGCAGCCTTGCAGCAAGAGTTCGCCGATAAAAAAGCCGCAGAAGCCGCGTGGCCCCCAGTGACGGATTGCGACCGGCTCGACCAAGCGTTTGCAGCCTTGTCTGCCAAGGGCATCATCGTGCTGCAAAACGCTGGCTACACCATGTCAGACGGGCTGGATGATGTGGCCGAAGTATTGGCGGAGGAAGGACGCGAAGGCATTCGCGGCTATTGCTTTTATCACGGCCAGGACCTGGCGCGTGCAGTAGACGGCCAAGGACTGACGCTGGCTTTCGGTGGCCTGGACGACGAGGCCGAACACAAAATTGCCGTGGGCCAGGCGGTTCAGGCAGCGCTGCGGGAAGTTGGTTTAGTTGTTGAATGGAACGGCGACCCGGAAACCCGGCTTCAGCTGCCGCTTTTGATTTGGAAGCGGCGTGGCATTAAGTAACCTTTCACCCCCTGGATTCTAAAGCTTATGCGTTTTCTGTTTGTTCTTCTGCTGGTTTTGCAAGGGGCCTTTTCGGTTCAGGCCGGCCCGCCCCAAATCCTGCTCGACGTGGCCCGGTTCCGCAACCTGAACAAGGTAGAAAAGGGCGCAGAAGTGGAAATTTACGTGACCGTGCCCACCCAAACGCTCACCTATCGGCAGCGGGCGCCGCGCGCTTTTCAATCAGCGGCCACCGTCACGCTGGAAATTCTGAAAGCCGACGGCAAGCCCGCCTACCGCGAAGTCATCACATTGAAACCCCCGGTGCTGACCGATACCACCATTGCCATTAAAAATCCGCAGAGTTTTCTAAAAAGGATTATGCTGCCGGACGGCAAGTATACCCTGCGCGGAACCGTGAAGGACCAGTACCGCAGCGCCGGTGGCGAAACCACGGTAGAAAAGCCACTGGTGTTGGAAGAGCCGAAAGGTGCTTTCCTGACCGACGTGGTGCTGCTGGCCCGGCCGGCGGTCAAAAGCGGGGGGGACGACAACTTTGCCCGCGGCGGCTACCGCCTCACCCGCGCGCCCGGCAACACGTATGCCCGGGGCGCTGAAAACGTGTTTTTCTACACCGAACTGCATAATGCGCCCGCCGGCCAGCCCTTGCGGGTGCACTACCACCTGACCACGCCCGACGGCTCAGCAGCTGATGCCGACGCCGATTTGACCCCCCAAAGTGGGCGGCCTACCACGGTGGTCGGGCAACTGCCGCTGGGGCCACTGCCCAACGGCCCGTTCACCCTGTTTATTGAAGTGTACGGTGGGCCGGGCAACAAAAAGCTGCTGGCCGGCCACCGCGCTATTGGCGAGCGCCTCGGGGCCGACTACGCGCCCGCTGGCGCTGCCGTGCCCCGATGAGCCAGGGCACCAAAGGCGTGGTTACTCGGTCATACCCCTGGTACTTCGAGCCGCTGCGGTGGCTGTTGCTGGGCCTGGCGCGCATGCCCCTGACGGTGCTCTACGTGCTGGCGGAGGGAATTTACTTTCTGTTGGCCTACGTGGTGCGCTACCGCTGGCGGGTGGTGGTGCAGAACCTCGAGAACTCATTCCCGGAGAAAATGCCGGCCGAAATCGACCGCATTGGCAAGGCGTTCTACCGGCATTTTGCGCAGGTGGTGGTGGAAATTTTAAAGCTGCCCGCCCTGCCTCCCGCCGAGCTCAAACGCCGCATGGTGCTGCTGAACCCGGAAGTGGCCGACCGGCATTTTGCCCGGGGCCGCACCGTGTTGGGCCTGGCCTCGCACGCCGGAAACTGGGAGTGGGTGCTGGCCGCGGCCCCGCTCTGGCTGGCGGCGCCCATCGACGGGGTGTACAAGCCCCTGAGCAATCCCTTCTTTGAGGAGTTTATGCGGTTCGTGCGCTCCCGAACCGGCGCCGCGCTGGTGCCCATGAGCCAGGTGCTGCGCGAAATGGTGGCCCACCGCGCCGATGCTCACCTGCTGAGCCTGGTGTCGGACCAGGCCGCCGGGCCCGAGGACCGGCCGTATTGGACCTCTTTTATGAACCAGGACGCGGGCTTTTATACCAGCACCGACCGGCTGGCGACCCGTTTCGGGTGCGCCGTGTTGTACGTGACCATTCGCCGCCGCGCCCGCGGCTACTACGAGTTTGTGTTCACCGAGCTCTACGACGGCGAGGCGCCGCTGCCGGCCACCGACTTTCCCATCACCGAAGCGTTTGTGCGGCTGCTGGAACGCGACATTCGCGCCGCGCCGGAACAATACCTGTGGACGCACCGCCGCTGGAAGCACAAGCGGTGAGGTGTGAGCCGGTGAGTTTGATGCTCAAGCGGCGCCATCTGCGCAAGTAGCGCCGGCAGAACATCAAACTCACCACCTCACCACCTCACACCTCACCTATAAATACGGCTCAATATCGCCGGCGCCCTGGCGGACCAGTTCGAAGTCGTCGTTGGTGCAGTCGATGATGGTGCTGGGGGTGTTGCCGCCGAAGCCGCCGTCGATGACGAGGTCGACCAGCAGGCGGTATTTCTCATAAATGAGGTCCGGGTCGGTCACGTACTCTTCCAGGGTTTCCTCGCTTTCGCGCACCGAAGTGCTCACGATGGGATTGCCGAGTTCCTTCACCAACTGCCGGATAATCTGGTTGTCCGGCACGCGGATGCCGACCGTTTTGCGCTTCGTGCCACCGAAGCGCGGGGCGTTGGCGCTGGCTTCAAACAAGAACGTAAAAGGGCCGGGCAGCGCTTTCTTGATGACTTTGTAAGTGGCCGTGGTGATGCCGTGGGCGTAGTCAGAGATGTGCGACAGGTCGTAGCAGATGAAGCTCAGATTGGCTTTCTCGGGGTGCAGGCCTTTAATGCGGCACACTTTCTCCACGGCCTTGGCATTGGTTACGTCGCAGCCGATGCCGTACACGGTGTCGGTGGGATAAATAATGACCCCGCCTTTGCGTAACACGTCAACGACTTGCTGGATACGGTTTTGCGGCGGATTTTCGGGGTGAATGCGGAGGAGCGTGGCGGGCATAGGGAAACGAACAAATGGAAGTGGTGATGGCCTGCGGCGGCTGGCCGCTGGCGGGCAGCGGGGGCCATGCATCAGCAGGCCGGGCCAAAGGCGCGGGCAAGGTACTACGCCCGGCCGAAACGAAACAACTACGCCCCGGCTTGCGCGCCACGCTTGCCAGCCTTCGTACTTTTGAAGCCGTCCCCTGCTTTTCTTCTGAATTCCCATGTCCCAGCCTGCCAAAAAGTCGGCCATCGAATACCGAGACCAAGCCCTGAAGCGCCGCCGCCGCTGGGCCACGGTCAGCGTCATTTTCACGCTGGCGCTGGTGTGTTTCTCCTACTACTTCTACCAGGTGTTTTTCACCGCCAACATCGAAACCAAGGGCAAGCCGACGTTCGTCATCGTGCACCGCGGCGACGACTGGAAAGCCGCCCTGAAAACCATTGACGCCACGGGCGTAGTGGTCGACAAGCTCTCGCTGCATTTCGTGGCCAAGCTGATGAAGTACCCCGAGCACGTGAAGCCCGGCCGCTACGAATTGAAAGACGGCTTCACCAACCGCCAGCTCGTCAACGTGCTCAAAGCGGGGTTGCAGTCGCCGCTCAAGCTCACGTTCACCAACGTGCGCCTGCGCAGCGAGCTGGCCGACAAGCTCTCGGGCCAGATTGACGCCCGCCCCACGCAAATCGACTCGCTGCTGAGCAGCCCCAGCTACACGCGCAGCCTGGGCTTCGACACCACCACGGTGCTCAGCATGTTCATCCCCAACACCTACGAGCTCTACTGGAACACGTCCGCCGACAACCTCATGAAGCGGATGAAGAAGGAATACGAGAAGTTCTGGACCCCGGAGCGCGACGCCCAGCGTGAGAAACTCAAGCTGACCCGCGCCCAGGTAAGCACCCTGGCCAGCATCGTGGAAGCCGAGCAGCAGCAGCACGCCGACGAGCGGCCCCGCATCGCGGGCGTGTACCTCAACCGCCTCAAGCGCGGCATGAAGCTCCAAGCCGACCCCACCGTGGTGTACGCCAACCGCGACTTCACCATCAAGCGCGTGCTCAACGTACACTTGCAGAAAGACTCGCCCTACAACACCTATAAATACGGCGGCTTGCCGCCCGGCCCCATCAACCTGCCCAGCATCGCCAGCATCGACGCCGTGCTCCAGCCGGAAAGCAACAACTACCTCTACTTCTGCGCTAAGGAAGACTTCAGCGGTTATCACGCTTTCGCTACCAATGAGCGGGAGCATATTCTAAACGCCCGCCGGTACCAAGCCGCGCTGACGCGCGCAGGCATCCGATGAAGGGTTGAGTTTTAAGGGTTGAAGGTTGAGTGGTTAGCTTTTGCCAGTGAAATGAAAGTTGAAAACCCAATTGCTGAAAGAAGCTTCACATTTGCTTTGCAAATTGTTGAATTATACAAGCTGCTAAGCTTGGAACGAGAATTTGTTTTGTCCAAGCAACTGTTGAGAAGCGGTACAAGCACTGGCGCTAACGTGGCCGAAGCTGGTGCGGCGATTTCAAGACGCGACTTTGCCGCTAAGATGTCAATTGCTTCGAAAGAAGCTCGGGAAACAAGGTATTGGCTGATGCTGCTCACGCAAGGTGGCTTAACACAAATCGATTTGAGCTTCGCTTTGAATGAAGTCAATCAACTCATCAACATACTTACAGCCATCGTAAAAACTTCTCAAGCCAATCTTGAATAGCACATCAGTCAAAACCCAACCCTCAAAACTCAACCCTTCTTGTACACCTCCGACATCCAAATTCGCGTGCGCTACGCCGAGACTGACCAGATGGGCTACGTCTATCACGGCAACTACGCGGCGTATTTTGAAGTGGCCCGCACCGAGTCGTTTCGGCAGCTGGGCATTCGCTACAAGGACCTGGAAAACGAAGGCGTGGGCATGCCGGTGGGGGAGCTACGCACTCGTTTTCGCCGCCCCGCCCGCTACGACGACCTGCTCACCGTGCGCTTGTTGTTGAAACAGCCCGCTGAAGGCTCGCGCGTGCTGTTTGAATACGAAATCTATAACGAGGCCCGCGAGCTGCTCACCGAAGGCCATACCTTAATGGTATTCGTAAACACGACTTCCGGCCGGCCCGTGCCCGTGCCAGCCAGCATATTGGAACGGCTGGCGCCGTACTTTAACGAGGACGAAATCGACAGCCCGATGCGGCCCTCGCCCGGTGCCGTACCGCCCGACGCGCCGGCGCCGGCCGCATTCGGAAAGTAAAACCATCCATGAGCAATGGTCAATTAACAGTGAGCAATGCTTCGGCTGCCTCCTTTGGCCGGGAATGCCTTTTGTTCATTGCTCATTGTTAACTGTTCATTGCCTAAATGAAAGCCCCCGCCGCCATTCGCCGTGCCCGCTTCCCCGATGTACGCCAGCAGCGGCCGTATCGGCGGCTGATTGTGGGCCTGAAGCGGCTGCGGCTGCCCGGCGGCCAGGCGTCTCTCTACGACGTGCTCGACCGCATCCTGCATGAGTTGCGGCTCGACAGCCTGGAAAAGCGCGCCGCCTACATGGCTTTCAACCTCACGGTAGCCCTGTTTCCGACCATCATTTTCCTGTTCACGCTCATCCCGTACATCCCGGTACCGAATCTGAACGTGGACATCCTGTTGTTCCTGAGCGACTTCATGCCGCGGGAATTGTATGCCGCCACCGCTTCCACCATTGAGGACATCGTCAACATTCCGCACGGTGGCTTGCTCTCCTTCGGTTTTGGCACCGCCTTGGTGCTCAGCTCCAACGGCATCATGGCTCTGCTCGATGCGTTCGAGAAGAAGTACCCGTGGTTTAAGCACCGCAGCTATTTGCGCAAGCGCCTCATTGCTACGGCGCTCACGTTCGTTCTCTCATTGATATTGGTGCTGGCCATTGCTGGTATCTTCTTCGGCACCTACCTCATCGACGGGTTGGTGTTTTATGAAATCGTGCCCGAGCGATTCACCGATTTGGTGCTGACGCTCATTCGCTACGGCTCGCTGGTGGGGCTTTTTTTGAGCACCACTTGCGTGATTTATTACTTCGTGCCGCCGGTGCAGGACAAATGGCCGCTGTTGTCGGCGGGCGCCGTGGTGGCCACGCTGCTCATCTTTTTAGTGTCGTTCCTGTTCACGCTTTACGTCCGCATTTTCAATTCCTACAACACGTTCTACGGCTCCATTGGGGCGCTGGTGGGCTTCATGGTGTGGCTCGAGTTCGTGTGCATGACCCTGATTATTGGCTTCGAGGTAATCGTGAGCATGGACGCCGTTACCGGTCGCCGGCGGCAGATGCTGCGCGAGCAAATGCGGCTGAAAGGTGAAGAATGACCGATTGGTTTTGAAGGAGATAGCAGAAATCGCAAGAAAAAAATCTTCCTTTCTCATTCTTCCTTCCTCATTCCTTTCTACTTTTGCACTCCCCAATCACTCGGGGAGCCTGTTAGAGAGGTGGCAGAGTGGTCGAATGCGACGGTTTCGAAAACCGTTATACCGGCAACGGTATCGGGGGTTCGAATCCCCCCTTCTCTACGCTTTTCATTTATCATTTAACAGACCTCCCTATTGCGTAGCCAGCGCCATTAGCCGGTCTGTTAAATGATAAATGTTAATTGTTAAATGACCCAGAGAGCTGGCAGAGTGGTCGATTGCGGCGGTCTTGAAAACCGTTGAGGGTTAAACCTCCGGGGGTTCGAATCCCTCGCTCTCTACAAAAAACCCCGTTTCCGCGATGGAAACGGGGTTTTTGCTTTTTCGGGGGACACTTTAGGGGGCAGCGGCAAAAAAGATTAATCTGTTGAAAGCTTGAGGGCTTGGTTGAGGTGGTCTAAAGTCTGTGGACAGTTAACGCATCCAATCGAGGGCAGCTAGCAGGTGGGCCGTGGCCAAAAAAGATACGGCGTTTTCTCGTAGCGCGTAGCGAAGCCGCGTGCCTCTGTGAGCCGCCCGAAAAACCGCTCGATTTAGTTGCGGTCGGCGTACAGATTCCGGTCGTAGGCCCGCTGGTCCAGCCGGGTTGACTTGGGTGGAATAACCGGCACGGCTTGCTGGTCGGCAAGGGCTTTCAATGCGTTGTTTGTGTCGTAGGCCTTGTCGCACACGACGGCCCCCGGTGGCTGGGCCAAGGCCGCCAGCGGCGCGGGCAGTTGCGGGCTGTCGGCGCGCTCGGCCAGGGCCAGGGCCCGGGGCAGGCAGTAAAAAAGCCACCCTCCAGCGCTTCCACTACCGGACCACGGCCGAGTCAAACGAGCACCTGCAAGCCTTTTTGCTGGCCGACAACCACGCCAAACGCTTGAAGACCCTGCGCGGGCTGACCCCACACGAATTTGCCTGCGCGCAGTGGCAAAAGAACCCCGCTATCTTTACCCGTGACCCGACCCACCTCACGCTGGGACTATACACGGCCCCCGCCGTAAGCGCCGCCGCGGCGCACTAAGCTTCTTCCCAGAACGGCGTTCCGATGGCCGGCCGCGGCGGCGCAGGTAATACTGGTCGAACGACCGTTTCTGAGCAGTTGCGGACGCGACGACCCAATTTGCGACGCCCACGCAGGCGTTCGGCAACCGCCACGGCGCCTTGTTGCGTTCCCTGCCGTCTCCTTTCATGAGCCGTAAGCCGTCGTGGCGGTTGCCAAACGCCACCCACGACCCAGCAGCAGGCCACCAGCCGCCACGTGGGGGCCTACAACCTACGAACAAGCGGCTTTTTACCGGTTTCGGTGCAGGCGGCGACCGCTCATCGAACAAGCGGGTGGACGGCAATCGTCACCCCGCTTCAAAGAGCCAACCTCTCCCAACCATTGATTTGCTGGAGCCGCACTAGATATTCTCTTTTTACAGTTGGTATAAGTGAAAGTCAGCTTCTGCACGCTGTCAATTGATTCACTCAATCGAAAGATATATCCCGAATGCGTCTATTCAAAAAATTCAATTAAAATAAAATAAGAAAGGTTTGTTTATAATTTTTATAAGGTAATTTATGTATGAAAACGATTGCGGGTCCGCAATGGGGCTGAGCCTTTATATGAAAAAATACTAGCGAAAATGTGGTATTATTAAAATTATGTTCTTTATTAGCTGTGTTCATTGGCAAAATGTTAACTAATCACCCAGCATGTATGAGAAAACAATACGCTCTTTTCTGCTTGCGATGTTTGCACCGACTCAATACGATTTAGGGGCATTAAGGATAGAAATTCACCAGTAAAGCACCAGCCTCAGAGGGCCTGGCCCTGCCGAGAGTGACTGTCGGTGTCAAAAGCAGGATTCTGCGTCTGCACCTGCCAATGCGAATACGTTGATATATTTCTCTATCGGCTACGATAGTGAGGAAGAGGCGTTGGAGTTCATCTGATAGGTAGTTAGAGGCCCTCGCGTGCGAATCGTTCAACGACGAGACGCAAAGTGTTACGTCGCTACCCCGTTCTGGCTGCTCAATAAATAGCCCCAACAGCTTCCAAGGAAATGGCTGTTGCAGGACAATCAATAAGTGAGGCCTGGCGCTTGGCACTCTGACGG
>DASVTG010000641.1:0-3964 GCA_036387695.1 Hymenobacter sp.
GCGGCCGCCGCGGCTACACGTTCAAGGGCGAGTCGTACCAGAACGGCAACCTCTTCTACGAGGGCGACATCGTGCTCAAGGATGGTTCCAGCATCGATGCCGTGACCGGCGTCGTAACGGGCGCGGGCGCTTAAGATGACGGATTCGACCAACCAATTGCCGGCTGAAGTGGCCGCGCACTACGAACTGACGAGCCACTCCACGCGCATGTACGTGACGCGTTTGGGCCGCACGGTGGACCTGACCACGCTCACGCTCGCCGAGGCTGCGGAGCTGGTGGCGCTGCCGGGGGGCTTTGCGTGGCTCCGCAAGCGCGAAGTGCCGGCCACTCAGTCGGCCGTTGTGGTCGACGAATTGCCCGCCAAAAACGCGGGGCCAGTGGCTGTCACCACCGGCCCCGCTAGGGCAAAAAAGAAAAAAACGGGCGCACGAGGGGAAGCGTGAAGGGAAAAGAGACGCCCGTTTTTCGCCGCCAGCCGCAAGGTTGGCGGTTTTTTTTGTCCTTTTCGCTAGGGAAGATACGCCGGACGTTTGCTTCGTGAAGGAGATACGGCAGTGGTTGGAAGGGGAGGAGCGCGACTACGCCGCCGGCGTGGCGCTGTACGCGGCCCATGGCCGCAGCCAGGTGGTGCGCCGGGTGCTGGCCTTTGGCGAGACGGCGTTCAACCGCGACAAGTTGGTGCAGGAGCTGCAAAAGCTGGCAAATGTCATAGTAAATGACGGTGTAAATGTCAGAGTAACGGCACCAGCGGACACTGCGGATAGGGCAGCCATTGTGGATAAGGCGCCTGCCGTCGACCCCCAGCGGCGCGACTGGTTCGCGGAGCGCAACCACCTGCACGCCCAGCTGGGCCTCGTGGCCACCGACCGGGAGCGGCTGGAAATGTCGCTGCGCATCCTGGAGCTGGGCGACCTCATCCGCCAGAGCTACGACCAGGCCGCGCCCGGGGCCGCTCCTGCAGGGCCGGCCACGCCCGGGCTCGAGTCCCTCACCGACGCCGGCGAGATGCGCCGGCTGCTGGCCAACCTGCGCCCCCAGCGCACCAAACTGAAAAAGCGGCCCGACCGGGCCACCGACCTGCTTCAGGTAGAGGCAGATATACACCTGTTGGAAGAGAAGTTGAAGCCATGAGTGAAGAAGAAATGGAGCCGTTGGTGTGGCATAACGCCCAGCGCCGGGTGCGCGACCTGGTGCCCTATGAGTTTAACCCGCGCATTTTAGAGGAGGCCGGCCGGGCCCGGTTGCTGGCCAGCATCCAGAAGTTCAACCTGGCCGAAGTGCCGGCCGTGAACCTGGACAACGTCGTGCTGGCCGGCCACCAGCGTTTGCGCATCCTGCTGGACCTGGGCCGCGGCGAGGAGCTCATCGACGTGCGCATGCCCAACCGCCTGCTCACCGAGTTGGAGGTCAAGGAGTACAACGTCACCTCCAACGTCGGCGCCGGCGTGTGGGACTACCAGAGCCTGCTCGACAACTTCTCCGACATCGACCTGGGCGCCCTGGGTGATGCCGGCTTGCTGGGCGGCCTGGAGGCCCTCAAGCTCGACATCCTGAACGCGCTGCCGGCCGAGGAGCCCGAAGTGGACCTCACGCCGCCGGCGGACCCCATCTCGGTGCTAGGCGACGTGTACGAGTTCGAGAGCGAAGGCCTGGCGCTGGTGCACCGCCTGGTGTGCGGCTCCTCGACCGACGCCGACGTGGTGGAGCGGTCCCTGGGCCCGGGCGTGCTCATCGACCTGGTGAACACCGACCCGCCCTACAACGTGGCCTACGAAGGCAAAACCAAGGACGCGTTGCGCATCGAAAACGACAACATGGGCGACTCCGACTTTCGGGCGTTCCTGTACGACTTCTACGTCAACTGCTTTGCCTTCATGCGGCCCGGAGCGCCCATCTACGTGTTTCACGCTGATAGCGAGGGCGCCAACTTCCGCCTCGCCCTGCAGGACGCCGGGCTGAAGTTAAGCCAGTGCTTAATCTGGGTCAAGCAGCAGTTCGTGATGGGCCGCCAGGACTTCCACTGGCAGCACGAGCCCATTTTGTACGGCTGGAAGGAGGGCGCGGCCCACACCTGGTGCTCCGACCGCAAGCAGACCACGGTGCTCAATTTTGACCGTCCTCAGCGCAATGCCGAGCACCCGACGATGAAGCCCACCGAGATACTGGAGTACCTGGTCACGTGCTCCAGCAAGCCGGGCGCCGTCGTGTTCGACGGCTTCAGCGGCAGCGGCTCGCTGCTCATCACCTGCGAAATGAGTGGGCGCCAGGCCCGCGTGGTGGAACTGGACCCGCGCTACGTGGACGTGAACGTGCGCCGCTGGGTGAAGTTCATGCGCGACAACGGGCGGCGCTTCACGGTATCGAGAAACGGCATTGAACTCAGTGATGGAGAGCTCAACGCCTACTAACCCGAACTACACGCCGTCGACCGAGACGGCCCTGGACCGCATCAAGGCGGCCTTTGTGACCGAGGGAGCCGAGGAGAAACTCTCTCCGGAGGAGAAGGTGCGCAAGGAGCAGCTGGAGGCCGCGCACGGCCTGCTGGTGAACTACCACTCGCTGGAGCAGGCCGTGCCGCTGCTGATGGGGCGCTACGGTATCTCGAAAGCCACGGCCTACCGGCGCTGCAACGAGGCGATTCGCCTGTTTGGCGACGTCACGCGCTCCTACAAGGACGGCATCCGCCACATCCTCTACGAGTTCGCCATGAAGGTTTTCCAGCTCGCCGCGGGCCGGAAAAACGAGTTCAAGCAGCCCGACCCGGACCTGAAGGCCATGAACACGGCCATCAAGAACATGGCCATGCTCAAGGGCCTCGACAAGGAGGATTCGAGCGCGCTGACGCCCGAGGTGCTCGGCACCAAGAGCTACTACCTCACCGTGAACATCGGTGGGCCCACCAACGCCCAGAAAACCATCGACCTGGGCAATTTGGATACGATAGAGCCCGAAACCTACGCGGAAATCGTGCAGGCCGTGGAACAGAGTGACTTGAGCCTGGAGGGGATGGAAAAGCTGCTGGGCGAGGCCCAGGAGCCTGACGAGGAGGAAGAAGATGACGAAAGCCCCCTCGGTTAAGCCGCTGCAGTTTAACCGCCCGCAGCTGCGGTTCATCCTGACCAAGCTGGCCAGCGCCGTGAGCCTCTGGAGCCGGGCCACCGGCAAGTCCACGCTCATTGCCTGGCTGATTCACCTCATTGTGACCAAGATGCCCCGCAGCTGCTGGGGCATCGTCGGTTCCACCTACGGGCAGATTCTGACCCGGACGCTGCCTTCGACGATTGACGCCCTGGAGCGCCTCGGCTACTTCAAGGACGTGCACTACTTCATCGGCCGCAAGCCGCCGCCCTCGTGGGGGTGGCCCGAGCCGTTCCAGCGCCCGGTGAAGTACGACCACTTCATCATTTTCTACACCGGCACCGGCTTTCACCTCATCACCCAGGACGGCAACGGCTCCAGCTCACGCGGCCTGAACCTGGACGGCTACCTGGGCGACGAGGCCTTGCTGCTGGACCGCGAAAAGCTCGGCACTGACGTGATTGCCTCCAACCGGGGCAACAAGGGCATGTGGCCGAACACGAACCTGCACCACGGCAAGTTCTTGTTTTCGTCGATGCCCTGGGGCGACACGGGCAAGTGGCTGCTGGAGGATTCGGCCTATTACGACCGCGACGGCAAGCCGTTTTCGGCCACTCGGGACGCGATGATTAAGCTGCAGCTTGAATTCGTCGACTCCCGGTCGATGAAAACGCGCCTGAAGCTGTACGAGGAGATTCTGGCCCTCAGCGCGCAACTTACCTTCTACGCCAACCCCAAGAAGCTCAAGCACAAGGGCAAGGAGATACCGCGGGGCCTGCTCTACTCCGAAGCCAACATTTTCGACAACCTCGTCAACCTGGGCATTCCGTACTTGGAAGAACAGCGCCGCGAGTTGTCGGATTTCGTGTTTCTCATCGAAATCCT
>DASVTG010000642.1:0-3786 GCA_036387695.1 Hymenobacter sp.
GCTGATGGGGGAGAAGTACTGCTTCCTGAGGCCCAGCCGCTCATACAGCGGCAGGTTGTGCACCAGCTTGCGGTGCTGAAACACGTTGTAAACGGCGTAGCTAAGCTTGAGGCGGCGCAAAAAGGAGAACATGGCAAAGAAGTAGTTTTTCGGGATGCCAAGATAGCGCCCTCCCTAGCGGACCTGCGGGTATGGGGGAGCTTTCTTGGGAAACAACTACATTGCCGGTTGCATTTACTCCTGCCTTCTACCCCCAATGATAACCTGGGCCACTTTTCCATTCGTGCGGTACACGCCCGCCCTGATTGTCGGCATCGTGACGTACCTCTATTTGGGGGACACCTGGCTGGGGCTGTGGCCCTACGCCGTGGGGCTGGCGGCCCTGGCGGGGGCGCTTATTGTTTGGGCTTTACGCCAGCGCACCCCCGCCGCGGCGGATACTGCTGGCACCGTGGCCTTGCTCACCATTGCCGTATTCGGCGCGGCCCTCACCCAGCAAGCCACCGAAAGCCGCCGCGCCGACCACCTTTCCCAGTTTGCTGACCGCGTGGAAAGCTACCAAGCCGTGGTAGACGAAGCCACCGTGGTGCGCGCCGCCACCTACGCCACCACGCTGCGGGTGCAGGCCGTGCGCGTGGCGGGGCGTTGGCGCCGGGCCACCGGTGGGGTGCGCGTTTCGCTGCCGCGGGTGGCGGGCATTGCGCAGCCGCGCTACGGCGAAGTGTGGCTCATCCGGGGCCACCCCGACCTAAGCAAGCCGCCGCTGAACCCCGGGGAGTTCGACTACCGCCGCTACCTCGAATACCGACAGGTATACCATCAGCAGTACATCCACCCCGACCAATACCGGTATCTGCGCACGGAGCCGGCCAATGCACTGGTGGCCATCAGCATGAAAGCCGCCGCGCAGCTCGATGGCGTTTTCCGGCACTACATCAAGGAAAAGCGGGAATATGCCATTGCCTCGGCCCTGGTGCTGGGCATCAAGGACGACGTGGACCTGGCCACCAAGCAGGCCTATACCGCCACGGGCACCACGCACATCATGGCCGTGAGCGGCCTGCAAGTGGGCTTGTTGTTCGCGGCCATGTCGTGGCTGTTGAAAGTCTTTTTCGGGCGGGTGCCCGGGTTCCGATTATGGTCGGCGCTGGTGGGGCTGGCCGTCATTTGGAGCTACGCCTTCCTCACGGGGTTGTCGGCGTCGGTGCTGCGGGCCACGGTCATGTTCACCGTCATCATCATCGGGCGGGCGCTGGAACGCCAGGACTCTATTTTTAACACGCTGGGCGTGGCCGCGTTTGGCTTACTGGTTTGGAATCCCTTCTTGGTGGCCGACGTGGGGTTTCAGCTGTCGTTCCTGGCGGTGCTTAGCATCGTGTACATCCAGCCGCGCATTGCCCGCTGGCTCGACGTGGAAGGGTATTTCTACGCCCGGCGGCGCCCCTGGCAGGCCAAACCCGTGCAATGGCTGTGGAAGGCGAGCGGCTGGAGCCTGGATAAAGTGTGGCAGGCCGTGGCGCTGTCGCTGGCCGCTCAGGTGGCCACGTTCGGATTGGGCCTGTACTATTTCCACCAGTTTCCGTTCAGCTTCTTGTTTTCCAACCTGGTGGCGGTGCCTATTTCGAGCGGCGCCGTGTACGTGGGCCTGGCGCTGCTGGCCGTGAAAGGAATTGCTGTTGTCCTCGGCGCCATCCTGCCTACTGGCGCCGAGTGGTGGCTCGACTTGCTTCCTCAATTCACGGCCTGGGTTTTTGAATGGATGGTGTGGGGTTTCAACGAATACATTTTCCTGATTAGCCGCTATTTCTCGGATTGGGTGGTGCGCGAAGTTCACGTTTCCGCCCTGCAAACGGTCTTGTTGTTCGGCCTCATTGGCGCCTTCCTGGCCTGGCTCAACACCCGGCATTTGGGCTGGCTCCGCGGCGTGGCCGCGCTGTTGGTGCTGTATGCCGGCAGCCGCGTGAGCGAAGCCCGTGCCGTGGCGCCCACCGAGGAATTCATCGTCTACAGCATTCCGCGCCGTTCGGCGGTGGGGTTTTGGCAGGGCACGGCGGCCGAGTTCGTCACGCCCGATTCCCTGCCCCTCACCGAAACGGAGCGCACCTATCGGCTCCTGCCCGGCATCATCCGCCGGGCCGCGCGCCACACGGCCTACCGCGTGGGCTGGCGCGGCAGCACCGTGCCCGTGCAGCGCCTCGCCGACCCCGACAGCGCCAACGAACAGCTGTTTTTCCGACCCGGCCCCGTGGTGCTGGCCCAATGGCGCGGGCTGCGCATCGGCTTCGTTTCCAACCGCATTTCTTCGGCCACCCGGCCCACGCCCGTGGATGTGCTGGTGCTGCGCCGCAACGCCCGCCTCCGCCCCGAAACGGTGGCCGCCGTCTTTGGCCCCCGGGCGCAGGTGGTGTTCGACTCCAGCTGCAAAATCTGGTACGTGGCCCGGCAAGATTCCAGCCTGCGGGCGCACGGCTTCCGCACCTGGGACGTCACGGCGCAGGGCGCTTTCCGGTGCCGGCCGCGGCCGCAATAGCCTTTGCGTTTCAGTGGGTTAGTGGCAGGGAGGCAACCGGCAGCGTCAGGCGGCCCGAGTTGCTCGTGGGCCGTCGTTCGGGCAGTGTGGGGGGTGCCGCAACGGCCAGCGCCGCGGCTTGGCCGAACAAAACAGACCGTCCGCGCTTTTTTTGCGTTAATTGCCTTAGCCGATGCCACCCTTTTCCCACCGGGCGCGTCGCTGCTGTACCATCCGTCCGCGCCTCACCCGCTCCTCATGGAAAACTTGCTCACTCCCGAACTCGAAGCCCTGCGCTACATCCGCTACGAGGCGGAGGACCGCATCGGCTACATCACCCTCAACCGGCCCGACAAGCGCAACGCCCTCAACGCCGACGTGGTAACCGAGCTCAAACAGGCGTTCGACTTTGCCGAAAACGACGAATCCGTCAAAATAATTGTGTTGCGCGCGGCCGGCGAGGTGTTCTGCGCCGGCGCCGATTTGGCGTACATCCAGGACTTGCAAGGCTTCGGCTACACCGACAACCTGGACGACAGCACGCACCTCATGCAGCTCTTTCACCAGATTTACACCCTCAAAAAGGTGGTTATTGCGCAGGTGCAGGGCCACGCGCTGGCCGGGGGCTGCGGCCTGGCGGCCATTTGCGACCTGAGCTTTGCCGTGCCCGAGGCCAAATTCGGCTACACCGAAGTCAAAATCGGCTTTCTGCCCGCCATCGTGAGCGTGTTTCTGCTGCGCAAAATCGGGGAGACGCGCACCAAGCAGCTCCTGCTCAGCGGCGATGCCATTTCCGCGCAGGCCGCGCTCGACATGGGCCTCATCACCTTCCTGGCCCCCAAAGAAGCGCTGGCCGACAACGTGCGCACCTACGCCCAGCGCCTCTGCCGCGAGAATTCGGCCCAGAGCATGGAGGTGACCAAAGAAATGCTGGCCCGCTTGCCCGAACTGCCGCTGGAAGACGGCCTGCGCTACGCGGCCCATCGCAACGCCGAAGCCCGCGGCTCCGAAGATTGCCGCCAAGGCATTGCCGCTTTCTTGCGCAAAGAGAAAATCAGTTGGTAAGTTTTTTAATGATAAGCGGTTAATGATTAATGGTTAATGCGGGACAATTCTTACGGGTGAAGGCAATGCTCTCGCTCAGATAATAACCTGCTGATTATTAATCACTAATCGTTCAACATTAATTTTTGCTTAAACTTCCCATTTCTCGTTCTGGTTACCACCCCATGACAGCATTCGCCGCCATTGGCATCACCCTCGCTACGTTCGGATTC
>DASVTG010000643.1:0-13588 GCA_036387695.1 Hymenobacter sp.
CGCACGCCAGATGAGCAGGACAGTTAAACAGTTAATTGGATAACTTAATACAAAAGCCATCCATGACTGACTTGCCCAACCTATTCGCCTCCCCGGAACCCGACCCCTGGGCGTCGCTCAAGGCCCACACGGATGCGCGCATTGCCCTGGGCCGCGCCGGCACCAGCGTGCCCTTGCGCGAGTCTCTGGCTTTCAAGCTGGCCCACGCTCACGCCCGCGACGCCGTGTATTCGCTGCTGACCACCGACGAGCTACTGGCGGCGCTGGCCAAGCTGGGGCTTTCCCTTTGCCAGGTGCACAGCCGGGCCACATCCCGCGAGGAATATTTGCAGCGGCCCGACTACGGCCGGCAACTTGATGAAGATTCCAAAACCCATTTGGCGGAGCAAGCTTCGGCGGAGTGCGACTTGGTCATCATTCTGGCCGATGGCTTGTCGGCCACGGCCGTCAACGAGCATGCCTTGCCGCTGCTCGGCTTGCTGCTCCCCCAGCTGCGGGCAGCGGGGTTGCGCTTGGGGCCGTTGGTGCTGGCCGAGCAGGCCCGCGTGGCGCTGGGCGACGAAATCGGCCAGCTGCTGCGGGCCCGGCTGGTGCTCATGCTGATTGGCGAACGGCCGGGGCTAAGTTCCCCCAACAGCCTGGGCGCCTATTTCACCTTTGGGCCCCGCCCGGGCCTCACCGACGAGGCGCGCAATTGCGTGTCCAACATCCGGCCCGAGGGCCTGACCTATCCCGCGGCCGCGGCCAAGCTGTTTTTTCTGCTGCAAGAGTCGCTCCGGCGGCAGCTGTCCGGCGTGCCCCTAAAGGACCAATCCGACCTGCTGCGTTCCTAGGCTTGCTACCGGCTACTTCACTTCCCGCAATTGCTTGAGTGCTTCCTGGGTTTCGCGTTGTTTGCTCCCTTCTTTTTCTTCTTCTGAAGACGGAGTTTTGGGCTGGGTGCCGTAGAACACCAGGATGTTTTCCCGCGCCTTGGGGTTGATGTGCTCAAACTTTTTGTCGGCCAGTTTGCGCAGCCACTCGCCGTAGGTTTCGTCGGCCAGGGCATATTCCCCGGCCCGCGTGGGATGGCCGGTATCGAAATCGGCATTGGCCAGTTCCAACGGGGCAGCGGCCGTGTCGGCGGGCTGGCTTGCCACCCGGGCGCAATAGTTAACCATCACCGTTTGGAAGCTGGCCCGAAAAAACTTCTGGGCTTCGGGCGTGGGCAGCTTGAAGGCAAACGGCTTAAGAGGCCCAATTTTGGGCAGCACCCGAATGAAATAGGAGATGATGCGGGCGCCCGTGCCCGGCCGCTCGTACTCGTTGCCGTACTCCTGCTGAAACTTTTTGGGGTGGTTGCGCTCCAGGTAGTCGCGCCGCCGCGCCCCGGGGCTCAGGGCCATGATGTCCTTGCGCTTGTAGTGCCAGGCCGAGCGGGCCGCCGTGGGAATGAGCTGGCTCACGGCGAAGCGAAAGCTGGCAATGCTCAGGTCCACGTTCACAATCACCTGCCCCAATTCCAGGCCGTAGGTTTGCAGAAAAGCGCGCTCCAGCGCCGACTTGCTCACCTGAAAGCCGATTTTCTGGTGGTAGTCCTGGGTGTGGTACTTGCCGTTGGCCAGCTGCACCACGTCAAAGGCAAACTCCAGTTGGGTGTGCTGCTTCGGGGCTTGGTTGTAGGTGATGACGTCGCCGTACTTGGCCTTGAGTTCGGGGTACACCGAGGGCATGGCGCGGTTGGTGCCCTCCGGGTGCCCGCTGAGGTCGGCTTCGTAATGGGCCAGCGCACCCAGGGCAAAGGCATAATCGTTGCGGTTGTGCGCCTGCCCAATCAGGTTGCGCACAAAGTCGCCGGAGCGCACGTAGTGCGTCAGGTTGGTGAACAGCGGCGAGCCAAACGGGTAGTACCCCATGTCCTGAATGATGGCCCCGCCGTAGGCATACGCCTTAGAGTCAATCATTTCCTGCGGCGTGGTGCTGGGGTAGCGCCGCAGAATGGCCGGCACCAGGCAGCGCTCCCAGGTCGAATCAATGTTGGCCTGGTGGGTGAGCACAGAATAGGCGGCCACCGGGCGAGCGGACAAGGCCAGCAGCGCAACCAGTAGCAAGGGGGAAAGTCGGAGCATGAGCAAAATAAGCACGGCGTTGGGAGCTTGCAACGGCAAAGGGAACCTCGCCGTTGCGCTCGCCCCGGCCTAGCCCTAGCTGGGCCGGGGCTGCGGGGTGTACGTGGGCCCTTGGCAGCGGGGGCCCTGGGCCGTCCACTCCAGCTTGTCGATGCACAGCTGCCGCTCGGTCATGCCCACGTTCCAGGCGTGGTACACCAGGTATTCGGTCTTGCCATCGGGCCCCATCACGTGCGAGTGGTGGCCGGGCCCGCGCACGTGGCCGGCCACCGAGTGCAGCACCCGCGCGCCCTGCCCGCCCCCGGCCTCGGCATACGGCCCCATGATGCGGTCGGCCACGCAGTAGTCCACGCCGTAGCGGTCGGTCAGGAAATTGGCGCCGCTGTAAAAACAGTAGTACTTGCCCGCGTGGCGGCGCACAAAAGGTCCTTCCAGCGTGTGCCACTCGGCAAAGGTTTTGTTGTCGTAGAGCGGCATGGTGCGGTTTTTCTCAAACACCGTCCAGTCGTGGCGCGCGCGCAACACGGTGCGCGACTGGCCCGCCAGCTTGGTCATGCCCACCAGCTTGTCCACGGCCAGGCCGGTGCCGGGCCGGTAGCCGTTGTTGGTGTCAATAAAGTCGCGGGCATAAAACAGGTACCATTGCCCATCGGTGTCCAAGAAAGGGTGCGCGTCGATGGTGAACTTGCTCTCGGGCACATCCAGCAAAGCCACTTCGGTGTAAGGGCCTTGTGGGGCGCGGCTGGTGGCCACGTGCAGGCGGTGGCCCACGGTGGCCGCAATGGCCCCGCCGCCCCGCGAGTAGTACATGTAAAACGTGCCGTTGTGCAGCACCACTTCCGGGGCCCAGAAGTCGGCGCCCTCGCTGCCTTTCGGTGGCGTGAGGGCGCCGCCCGCATCCTGCCAGTCCACCAGGTTTTTCGAGGTGAGCACGCTGAAAATGCGCCCCTGGCGGGTGCGGCCCTGGCCGGTGGTGCCGAAGGCGTAATACACGCCCTTGTGAAGCAGCACGGCGGGGTCGGGGAAGTTGCGGGCCACCACGGGGTTGCGGTAGGTGCGGGCGGCACTGGCGGCATCGGTGGGCAGCAGGGCCAGCAAGCCGCCCACGGCGGCGTAGTGCAGGAATTGGCGGCGGGGCAGGGACATGGGCGAAGAGTTAAAAGTGAAAAGGTAAAAGTTAAAGATGCTTCCCCGGTTTTAACTTTTACCTTTTCACTTTTAACTATCTCACTGCAACTCGGTGCGCGCGGCCCCTTCGATTCGCAATTTTGCCTCTACCTTTTCGCGCCGCGCTACGCCGTGGTGCCCGTCGCCCTCCCTTTTCAAATTCCCACATGAAGAAGTTCCCCCTCTTTCTCTTGCTGCTGAGCTTGCTGGCAGCCCCGGCCGTGGAGGCCCAAAAAGTCAAAACCAAAACCAAGGGCGCCGCGGCGGCTGCGGTGCAGAACGGCCCGCGCTGGACGCCCGCCAAAGCCAACGCCTGGTACAAAACCCACCCCTGGCTGTCGGGCGCCAACTTCACGCCCAGCACGGCCATCAACCAGCTCGAAATGTGGCAGGCCGCTACTTTCGACCCCACCACCATCGACCGGGAGCTGGGCTACGCCGAAAGCATCGGCTTCAACGCCATGCGGGTATTCCTGCACAGCCTGGCGTGGAAGCAGGACCCCAAGGGCTTCAAACAGCGCATGGACCAGTACCTGGCCATTGCCGACAAGCACCACATCCAAACGCTGTTCGTGTTTTTTGACGACTGCTGGAACAAGGTGCCCCAGGCCGGAACCCAGCCCGCGCCCAAGCCAGGCGTGCACAACTCCGGCTGGATGCAGGACCCCGGCGACCCTGCTTCGCGCGACTCGGCTACTTTCATGGCCCTGCGGCCGTACGTGACGGACGTGCTCACCAGCTTCGCGCACGACAAGCGCATCCTGCTCTGGGACCTGTACAACGAGCCCGGCAACAGCGACAAGGGCAAAGCCTCGCTGCCGCTGCTGCGCAACGTGTTTGCCTGGGCCCAGGCCGCCAACCCCGACCAACCCCTCACCGCAGGCCTCTGGAACTGGGACGGCGGCTATGCCCCGCTCAACGCCTTTCAGGCCACGCACTCCGACGTCATTAGTTACCACTGCTACGACGACCCGCCCGCCCACGAGCGCATCATCTCGCTGCTGGCCAGCCACGGGCGCCCCCTGCTCTGCACCGAGTACATGGCCCGGCCCCGCAACTCGCGCTTCGTCAACATCATGCCGCTGCTGAAGAAGTACCACGTGGCCGCCATCAACTGGGGGCTGGTGGACGGCAAAACCAACACCAAGTACCAGTGGGACGTGCCCATTGCCGACGGCAGCGACCCCAGCGAGTGGTTCCACGAGGTGTTCCGCCAGGACGGCACCCCCTACCACCAGGACGAGGCCGCGCTCATCAAAAAGCTGAACGGCAAGTAACCCGTTCTATCTGCAGGGCCGGATAAGGGCGCTGCCAGCGGGCGCCTGAAACGTGCAAACGTTTGCCAGATTCGTCTATATTTGCAAGCGGCAGCGCAAGGTGCCCCGCGGAGCCCCATTGCCTTGGTATTGTTCAGTTTACCCATCTGCAGCGCTTTATTCAAACAAAAGTGTTTGCATTTTTTTGTAATGGTTTCTTAAGATTTTTTCTTTGGTCTTAAGTACTATTGTGGCAACGAAACGCCCAGGTCAGCGCCTTTGAAGTGGCTCTGCGTGGCAACAACAGCTCTTTAACTCATCCATGCCGGGCCTGAACATCACAGCTACTGGTTGATTTTGCTTACTGCAAACGATTGGGGCGATTATACTCATGCAATCGTTTGCTGCCAACTACGCTTCAGCTTTACTCTTTCCCACCAACCTTTTTTAGCCATGAAGAAAACATACTTTGGTTTGGGCCGAGGCACTGTGCCAGCCCTACTTCTTTGCCTGCCGTTGGGTGCGCTGGCCGCGCCCGGCGCCGACGGGACCGGCCTTCGCGCCGTTCGCTACAGCCACGCCGCGGCCCCCATGCAAACCGTTACCGGCCGCGTGACCGACGACAAAGGCGAAGGCCTGCCCGGCGTGACGGTGCTGGTGAAAGGCACAAACAACGGCACCAGCACCGGCGCCGACGGCAGCTTTTCCATCGACGCGCCCGCCGATGCCACGCTGGTCATTTCTTCGGTGGGCTACGCCACCAAGGAAGTGGCGGTGAACGGCCAAAGCACCGTCACGGTGAGCTTGGCCACCGACGTGCAGCAGCTTTCCGAAGCAGTGGTGGTGGGCTACCTAGTGCAGGAGCGCCAGAACGTGACCGGCGCGGTGTCCACCGTGAGCGCGCAGGACGTGCGCCGGGCCCCGGTGGCCTCGGTGGGCGAGGCCATTCAAGGGCGCGTGCCGGGTGTGCAAATAACCAACTCCGGACAGCCCGGCCAGGCACCCAACATCAACATTCGCGGCTTGGGCACCATTGCCAGCGGCAGCGGCCCGCTCTACGTCATCGATGGCCTGTGGGTGCAGAGCCAGGGCGGCCAGCGCGACTTCAACCCGGCCGACGTGGAGTCCGTGCAGGTGCTGAAGGATGCGGCTTCGTTGGCTCCTTATGGGGCTTCGGGCGCCAATGGCGTCATCATCATCACCACCAAGAAGGGCAAATCCGGAACCACGGCCGTCAACTTCAGCGCCAACGGCGGCGTGCAAAACCTGGTGAAGCGACTGGAATTGACCAACGCGGCCGAATGGGCCGCCATCAACAACCAGGCGTACGACAACGCCGGCCTGCCGCGCCAGCCCTTCGCCGCCAGCCTCCCGGCCGGAATCGACACGGATTGGCAAAAAGAGTTTTTCAAGCAGGGCTCGGTGCAGGACTACAACCTGGGCTTCTCGGGCGGCGGTCCCAACTCAAACTTCAACGTATCGGGCGGCTACTTCAGGCAAACTGGCACGGTGCAGGGGCCGGAATTTGAGCGCTACAGCTTGCGCGTGAACACGGGCTTCACCCGCGGGCGCTTTAAAGTTGGCGAAAACGCCTTGCTTTCGCGCACCAACCAGACCCGCCTGAACGTCATTCCGTTCTACGGCTCGCCGTTCTACAACGTGGTACAGATGCTGCCGGTGAACCCCGTGAGAGACGCTACGGTGCCGGGTGGCTTCGGCATCGGCAACCCCAACGCCAGCACGTTCGGGCTGAACCCCATTGCCTCGCAAAACTTATTGAACGACACCGGCACGTCGAACCGCCTGCAAGGCAACGTGTACGGCGAGGCTTCCATTTTCGACTTTCTGCGCTACCGCCTCAACTTGGCCACGGAATTCAGTGCCTTCCACGACCAACAGCGGCGGAAGTATGGCATTTGGCGGCAAAACGACATCACCCAGTTGTCGAATTTCGGCGACAGCCAGGGCAACGATTTGTTCGGCATGGCCGAAAACACGCTCACCTTCGACAAAAGCTTCGGCGAGCACAACCTGACCGTGGTGGGCGGCTACAGCCGCCAGCGCTTCGAGCGCGAGTTCACGCGCGGCGTCAACTTCGGCTACGGCGAGGGGCCCAACTACTACTGGGCGCTAAGCGCGGGCAGCCAGACACCACAGGCCATCGGCTCGCGCTACGTGTGGAGCAAGGAGTCCTTTTTTGCCCAGCTCACCTATGACTACAACCAGCGCTACCTGGTGACGGCCGCTTTCCGACGCGACGGCTCTTCGCGCTTCGACCCGGACAACCGCTGGGGCAACTTCGGAGCCGCTTCGTTGGGCTGGCGCGTTTCCAAAGAGAAGTTCTTTGAGAACAACAGCCTTTTCTCCGACTTGAAGCTGCGGGCTTCGTATGGCCGGCTCGGCAACGACCTGCTCGTTGGCGAGTACGGGGGTTCGTATTTACCGCAGAGCTTTCTCAACACCAACACCAACTATGGCCTGGGGGGCGGTGCCCCGCAGAACGGCGCCATCCAAACCAACTACGCCAGCACGGGCATTCGGTGGGAAAGCCGCCGCACCACCAACGTGGGCTTCGACGCTGGGTTCTTGGCCAACCGCGTAACGCTATCGGCCGATTATTACGTGTCGAGAACCACCGACGCGCTGGTTAGCCCTTCTCTTCCGCTGCTGCTCGGCAATGCCGGGGGCAACCCGTACCGCAACCTGGGCGAGCTCGAAAACAAAGGGTTCGAGCTGGTGCTGGGCTACAACGACGACCGCGCCAAGTTCCGCTACGGCGCCACGGCCAACCTGACCACGCTAAAGAACACCGTGCTGGACCTGGGCACGGCCAGTGGCGAAGGGACCGGGCCGCGCAACTTCTTTACCGGCGGACCGCGCGACATCACCCGCACCGAAGAAGGCTACGAGGTGGGGTCGTTTTACCTCTACCAGTTCGACGGCATCTACCAAACGGGCGACGCCAACATTCCGGCGGGCCTGGCTCCGGGCGACGTGCGCTACAAGGACATCAACGGCGACGGCGCCATCACCGACCAGGACCGGGCCCACGTGGGCCGCGTGTTTCCCAAGCTGCAGTATGGCCTGAACGTGAACCTGGGCTACGGCGGCTTCGACCTGACGGCCTTCTTCCAGGGCGTGCAGGGCAATGACGTGATGAATTTGGGCCGCTTCCTGACCGACAACACGGCCGACAACAGCAACTACCGCGCAGACTTTAGCCCCTGGACCCCCACCAACCCCTCCACTACCACGCCCCGGGCCATTCGGGCGGGCGGCCCGCAAAACGGAGCCGCCGCCGGCAACAACGCCCGGTTCAACTCGACCCGCTGGCTGGAAGACGGCTCGTACCTGCGGATGAAAAACTTACAACTCGGCTACACCGTCCCGAAAACCGTGCTCGAGCGCACCAAGTACGTGACTTCGCTGCGCGTGTACGTCACGGCGCAAAACCTGTTCACGGTGACCGACTACAGCGGCTACGACCCCGAAACCATCGGCAGCAGCGGCGGCTACGACCCCAACACGGGCACCAACGGCGGCAACAACGCGCTGACCAACAGCCTGGCCCGTGGCGTTGACGAGGGCTCTTACCCCAACCTGCGCTCGTTCACGCTGGGCATTCAGGCCGGCTTCTAAGCGCCCCTCCCATTCATCTTCATTACTTCTTCGATATGAAAGTTTCGTTTTTGACCCGGCTAGGCCTGGCGGGTGCGTTGCTGTTAAGTACCACCGCTTGCGAGAAGGACCTGCTCGAACAGGTAAACCCCAATTTACCATTCACGGAACAGTCCTGGAAGACCAGCGACGATGCCGTGAAAGCGTCGGTGGCCAACTACGCCGGCCTGCAAGGACTGGGCATGTACCGCCGCTGGCTCAATTTCGCTCTTGATTTGCGCGACGACACGGGTTTCAGCCAAAGCCCTTGGGGCGAACTGGCCGATTTTACCCACTTCGTGCAAACCAACTACGACTTTGAGGTGTCGCGCGACATCTGGCGCGACCATTACCGCACCATCTTCCGCAGCAACCAGATACTGGCCAACGTGCCGGGCATTCAGGGCATGGACGCCACGCTGCAAAAGCGCATCCTTGCGGAAGCGCGCTTCCTGCGGGCCCTGTGCTACTACAACCTGGTTTCGCTGTACGGCAACGTGCCGCTGGTGCTGCAATACTCCACCGACCTGAACCAGACCAGCCCCCAAGGCACCGAAGCAACGGTGTGGGCGCAGATTTACACCGACCTGCAGGCCGCCCAAACCGACCTGCCGGCTTCTTATACCGGCAACAACGTTGGCCGGGCCACCAAAGGCGCCGCCACCGCGCTGCTTGGCAAGGCCTACATGCAAAACCGCCGCTGGGCCGACGCGCAGGCGCAATTCGCTCAGGTTATCAACCCGGCCAGCGGCTACGATTTGGTGGCTTATACCGATAACTTCCGCCACACGACGGAAAACAACCGGGAGTCCATCTTCGAAGTGCAGTTTTCGGACGTGAACAAAGGCGGCAACGACGCCGGCAATGGCCCGGATGCAACGTCGTCGCAGGGCGGGCAGCGCTCGCAGTTCTGGGGCATCCCCGGCACGCCGGATATAAAAGACCAGCCCGGCACCGGCTTTGCGGGCGCAGGCTTCGGCGATGGCGAGTTGCGGCCGTGGGTGGTGCGGGAGTTTTTGCTGGAACCCGCCGCCAACGGGCAGCGCGACCCGCGCCTGGCCGCAACCGCGTTCTACAATCGCCGGGACCAGGCCCAATTTGGAACCTCGCTGCCCATCGATGCCGACACGGTGGTGTACGGCGTGGGGTTTGTGACCCGCTACCGCCGCGACCCGCGCAACCTGGGGCGGGTGTACTACCGCAAGTACGCCACCGATTACTACCGCACGTTCGAGGACTTCGATTCGCCCATTAATCAGCGCGTGATGCGCTTTGCCGATGTGCTGCTGCTGCAAGCCGAGGCCCTGAACGAGCAAGGCCAGACGGCCGCCGCCGTGCCGCTCATCGAGCGGGTGCGCAGCCGCGCCGGCCTGGGGCCGCTGCCGGCTTCGGCTTCGGCCAGCCAGGATGCCATGCGCATGCAACTCATGCACGAACGGGTGACGGAATTGACCGGCGAAGGCGTGCGGTGGTTCGATTTGCAGCGCTGGGGCTTGCTCGGCAGCCAAACCGAAGTGGACCGGCTCGAGGCCCGCGACCCCGATTTCAACACCTTTGTGGTGGGTAAATCGCGCCTGCTGCCCCTGCTTCAAACCGAAGTGGACTTGAACAAGCTCTCGCAAAATCCGAATTATAATTAACCTCGTTGACCCGGTCAAACGCGTTCAGCCGCTGTGCCTGCGAGGCGCAGCGGCTGTTTGCCTTAAAGTAGAAGCCAGCGCGCCACCAACGAGCACGCCGCGCCCTACCTTGACACGCCCGCAGACGCGCACCTCCCATCCAATCCCACCATGTACCCTTCACGCGCTACACTCCTTGCCGGCTGGCTGCTCCTGAGCGCGCTGGGCTGTAAGAAATCAGCCAACCCGGTGCTTGTGCTTCCGGCCACCACCTACACCAATCCGCTGCTCCGCTCCGGCGCCGACCCGTGGGTGACGCAAAAGGACGGGTTTTACTACTACATGCACACCACGGGCCGCAACCTGACCATCTGGAAAACGGCGAAGATGAGCGAATTGGGCTCGGCGGTGAGCAAGGTCGTTTGGTCGCCGCCAGGCAGCGGGCCCACTTCGAGGGACATTTGGGCACCCGAGCTGCACTTTCTCGACGGCAAGTGGTACGTGTACTTCACGGCTGGCCCGGGCAATTGCTGCGGCGGCCAGCGCATGTGGGTGATGGAAAACGCCTCTGCTGACCCCACGGCCGGCACCTGGAGCACGCCTTCGCACATCGCTGTGCCGGGCCAGGACCTGTGGGCCATCGACGGCACCGTTCTGGAGCAAAACGGCAAGCGCTACTTCGTGTGGTCGGGCCAGGAAGCGGGGTCAGACCAACAGAATTTGTACATCTGCCTGATGTCCGGCCCTACTGCCCTTACCGGGGAACGGGTTCAGCTCAGCCGCCCTTCTTACGCGTGGGAGCTGTACGGCATCAACACCCCCAAGGTGAACGAAGGCCCGGAAGTGCTCCAACACGACAACAAAACTTTTCTCGTGTACTCGGCCAGCCATTGCAGCTCCGACGACTACGCCCTGGGCCTGCTCACGGCCAGCAGCACCGCCGACCCCATGGCCGCCGCTGCCTGGACCAAAACCGCCAGGCCCATTTTCACGAAAGACCCCGCCGGCCGCGCCTACGGCCCCGGCCACAATGCCTTCTTTACTTCCCGGGACGGCAAGGAAAACTGGATAATCTACCACGCCAACCTAACCGCCGACCAAGGCTGCGACGACGACCGCAACCCCCGCATGCAAAAGTTTGACTGGAATGCCGACGGCACCCCCAACTTTGGCACACCCGTGCCGGCGGGCGTGGCCCTGCCCCGGCCCGGCGGCGAATAATTGATTTTAACCAAAAGCTCTCAATGGTTTATTCCAGAAAAATAAGCGCGCTCGTGGTTGGCGCGGGCTGCCTGGCCAGCTTGGCGGCGGCCGGACAAGCCCAGCCGGCCGTTGCCCCCACCACTTCGTCCACCATCGTCAACCCCATACTGCCCGGCGACTACCCCGACCCCTCGGTGGTGAAAATTGGCGACACGTACTGGGCCTCGGCCACTACTTCCGACTGGGGGCCCATTTTCCCGCTGCTCAAATCCAAGAACTTGCAGGAATGGGAGTTGGTCGGCCACGTCTTTCCGAAAGGCAAGCCGAAGTGGGCCGACCACTACTTCTGGGCCCCGGAAATCAGCCAGGACGGCGGCAAAACCTACGTGTACTACGCCGCGCACAAAAAAGGCGGCAACCTGGCCGTGGGCGTGGCCAGCGCCGACCGCCCCGAAGGCCCTTACCGCGACCACGGCCTACTGGTGGGCCAGCCCGACGGCTCCATCGACGGCTTTCCGATGCGCGACGAAAACGGCAAGCTCTACCTCATCTGGAAAGAAGACGGCAACAGCATTCAGCAGCCCACGCCCATCTGGGCGCAGCCGCTGAATGACGCCCGCACGGCCCTGACCGGCGAGAAAAAAGAGCTGTTCCGCAACGACCCCGGCACCTGGGAAGGCGGCTTGGTGGAAGGCGTGAGCATGGTGCGCCGCGGCGGCTATTTCTACGCATTCTACGCCGGCGCGGGCTGCTGCGGCAACGGCTGCACCTACGCCACGGGCGTGGCCCGGGCCAAAAGCCTGCTGGGCCCCTGGGAAAAATATTCGGCCAACCCCGTCCTCGCCAACAACGAGGCCTGGCAATGCCCCGGCCACGGCACCGCCGTGGAGCGCAACGGCCGCTGGTACCTGCTGCACCACGCCTACGCCCGGGAGGGGTTTCAGCACATCGGCCGCCAAGGCGTGCTGAGCGAGTTCACCTGGAATGCCCAGGGCTGGCCCGAATTCAGCGGGCGCGGCGTGCCGGGCGGCCCCGCGCCGGCCCCGGTCCTGAAAAAAGCCGACGTGCGCGACGAGTTCAAGACGGCCGCCCTGGCACCGGACTGGCAGTGGCCCGTGGAAGCGCCGCCCACGTTTGCCGTGCAGGGCGGGCAGTTGCGCCTCACGGCCAGCCCCACCGGCAGCGGGGCCGTGTTGGGCCACGGCATTTTTGCGGCCGGCTACTCGGCGCAGGTGGCCTTGCCCAACGCCACCGCGGTTCCGGCGGGCACGGCCGCGGGCCTGGCCGTCGTTGGCAACGCCGACAACTCCTTGGCCCTGACCGCGGGCGGCCGCAAGCTGCAGCTCTGGCGCCGCGAGAAAGGCAAGCAGGAAATACTGGCGGAAGTGCCGCTTCCCGCCGCCAAAACGCCCTTGCTGCTGCGGGTGCGGGTGGCCGATGCGGCGCAGTACCGCTTCGACTACAGCGCCAACGGGGGCAAAACCTGGCAGGCGCTGCCGGGGGCCGGGGCCGCGGCCATCAACGGGAGTTTTTTGCCGCCCTGGGACCTGGGCGTGCGCGTGGGCGTGCTGGCTCAGGGGCCGGCCAGCACCACCGTCGCCTTCGACGACTTTAGCTTGCGCAACCAGCCGTAGGGCCGTGGCAACCAGCTTTTGGCTACATTCGCTGTCCGTAATGGGGGCCGGCTGCATGCTCCAGCGTTTCTTTTGTTGAAGGAAGCGGTGAACTGGTTCCACAATTTGCCCCGCCCCGGTTTCACGCACTGCGTTTTTATGAGAGTTTTTTTTCGAGCGGCCCTCGCGGCTAGCCTGCTGGTGGCCCCGGCCGTGGCGCATGCCCAAAAGGCAAAGCCCAAAACGCCGGCCCGCAAACCTGCCCCTGCCAAACCCGCCCCAAAACCAGCGCCGAAGGCTTCGCCCAAAGAACCCAGCGCCGCACCGTCGGAGCCCGAGATTCCCACCATCCAGGAGGCGCTGGGCATCAACGTGGGCATGGTGCAGCGGCCGTGGGTGGTGAACGTGGGCGTGGGCGTGGGCAATGATTTTGGCTACGGCTTCGGCCAGGCGCTGAAGTCTACGCCCGCCCTGACGGTTTCGGTCGACAAAACCATCATTGAGGGCGTGGGCCCGGGCTCTATCAGCGTGGGCGGACTGGTGGGCTACCAGAATTTTCACTACGACTACGCCGGCACCGCCTACAAAGCCAAATGGAACCACGTGGTGGCGTTGGGCCGCGCCGCGTATCATTACAATTTTACGCAGGACCAAAAGCTCGACACCTACGGGGGCGTGAGCCTGGGCTTGCGGTTCGTGAGCTACAAAGACACTTTCCTCGACAGCACGCCCGCCAACGACCCCGACACCTGGGGCGGCGTCACCTTCGCGCCGGGCATCTTCGTCGGGGCCCGCTATTTTCTGACCGACCACGTCGGGGCCTTCGCCGAGCTGGGCTACGACATGAGCTACCTGAAATTTGGTTTAACGGGACGGTTTTAGCGTTCCGGTTTTCTTACTGTTTCTCTGGGCATGGGCGGTTCTGTAGGATACGATGCGGTGGTGGTGGGGTCGGGACCCAACGG
>DASVTG010000644.1:0-10622 GCA_036387695.1 Hymenobacter sp.
GTCTTCGCAGCTCTACCACATTGCGCCGGGCAGCTTCACGCCCCTCGGCGAAGCTTCGCTGATACGGCCCGACGTGCTGCCCCAGGAGCGGGCCCTGGAAAGCGCCTTGTACGCGTCGGACCGGTTCGACATCACGCCGCGCTTTTCGCTGTCGGTGGGCTTGCGCTACTCGCTGTTTCAGGCGCTCGGGCCGCGCGACGTGTACCGGTACGCCCCCGGCGAGTCGCGCACGGAAGCCTCCGTCACGGACACGGTGCGCTACGGCTCCAACAAGGTGCTGGCCACCTACCAGGGCCCGGAATACCGCCTGTCGGCACGGTACTCGCTGAACGACCGGTCCTCGGTGAAAGGCAGCTACACCCGCACGCGCCAGTACCTTGCTCAACTCACGAACACGGCCTCGGTGTCGCCGGCCGACGTGTGGAAGCTGAGCGATGCCAACGTGCGGCCCCAGATTGGCGACCAGGTGTCGGTGGGGTATTACCGCAACTTTAAAGAAAACACGATTGAGGCCTCGGTGGAGACGTATTACAAAACGCTGCGCGACTTCGTGGACTACAAAAGCGGCGCCACGCTGGTGCTCAACCGCCACATCGAGACGGACATCATCAACGCCCAGGGCAAGGCCTACGGCGTGGAGTTTTTCGTGAAGAAGCTCACCGGCAAGCTCAACGGCTGGGTGGGCTATACGTACTCCCGCTCGCTGGTGCAGGTGAACGCGGCCACCACGGCCGACATGATTAACGGCGGGCGCTACTACCCCACCAACTTCGACAAGCCCCACGACTTTACCCTGGTGGGCAACTACCGCTTCAGCCGCCGCTTCAGCACCTCGCTGAACTTTACTTACAGCACCGGCCGCCCCATCACGCTGCCCCTGGCCAAGTATTACGTGGGCAACTCGCTGCGCGTGTACTACTCCGACCGCAATGCCTACCGCGTGCCCGACTACCTACGCCTCGATTTGGGGCTGAACATTGAGGGCGGGCATTTGGCCAACAAGCTGGCCCACAGCTCCTGGACGGTGGGTGTGTACAACCTCACCGGCCGGCGCAACCCGTACTCCATCTACTTCAAGTCCGTGAACGGGCAGATTAAGGGCTACCAGCTGTCGGTCTTTGGGGCGCCCATTCCCAGCGTCACGTACAATTTCAAATTCTAAATGCGCGCTTCCTCCTTTTCCACCGCCTGGAAGGCCCTGCTCGGGTGCCTGGCCCTGCTGTCCGCCTGCACCGACCCCTACCTGCCCGAGGCCGTCAGTGCGCCGCCCAACTACTTGGTGGTGGACGGTTTTCTCAACAGCCAGGGCGTGACCACCATCCGGCTTTCGCGCACCTATGCCATCGCCGCCAAACCGGCGCCGCCGGCCGAGGCCAAGGCCGTGGTGTTTATGGAAGACGAGGCCGGCACGCGCTTCGTGCTGCGGGAGGGAGTGGCTGGCACCTACGCCTCCACCCCGCTGACGCTGAACGTGGCCCGCAAGTACCGGCTGCACGTCAACACTGCGGCGGGCAAGGAGTACGTGTCGGACTACGTGCCGGTGAAAACCACCCCGCCCATCGACGACGTGCGCTGGCGCACCACCAACACGGGCCTCGACATCCTGGTCAACGCCCACGACGACACCAACGCCACGCAATACTACCGCTGGGAATACGACGAAACCTGGGAAATCACGCCGCCTTACCGGCCCAACTACGAATACGTCAACGGGCGGATACGCGACATTGCGGTGCCCTACCCCACTCTTTGCTGGGGCTCGGCCCGCTCCACCATCGTGCAAATCGACAAAACCACGGCCCTGAGCCGCGACGTGGTGGCCGACTTCCGGGTGCGCCAGATGCCCACTACCTCCAACCTGCTGAATACCCGGTACAGCATCCTGGTGCAGCAGCACGCCCTCACCAAAGAAGAGTACGCCTACTGGGAGCTGCTGCGCAAGAACACGGAAAGCATCGGCACGCTTTTCGACCCGCAGCCGGCCCAGCTCACCGGCAACGTGCGCTGCCTCAACGGCGCGTCTGACCTTGCCCTGGGGTACGTCGGGGCGCACTCGCTCACGGAGAAAAGACTGTTCATTCGCCGCCAGGAAGTGCCTAGAACGTGGGTTGTTCAATCAGGGTACGAAGGCTGCATCCCCCCCGACAGTGTTTTTATCGACCGGCCCAGTCCTCCCCCGCCCAATCCCGCTATAATCCTGCAAAGCGCTTTCACGGGCGGAGCTTTTTTGCCCATCGATGTCATCTTGAGCAAACAAGGCAATCTCATTGGCTACACGGCCAAGTCCCGCGACTGCGTCGACTGCCGCACGCGCGGCACGGCGGCAAAGCCCAGTTTCTGGTAGGGAAGTTTTCGCACCATTCATGCACTTTCGAGTAATGACTCTTTTACCGGACCGGCTGTCCTTGGCCGCCTGCCGTCACCTCAGCTTCTTCGTGGGGCTCTGGCTGATGAGCACCGGACTGGCCCTGGGCCAAGCGGACTCGCTGGGCGGCCTCACCCGCAAGCTGGCCCAGTACGAGCAGCGCAGCCCGCACGAAAAACTCTTCCTGCACCTCGACCGGCCCGTGTACCTCTGCGGCGAAACCATGTGGTTTAAGGTCTACGCCGTGGACGGCACGTATTCGCGGCCCCTCGCGCTGAGCAGCGTGGCTTACGTGGAAGTGCTGGATGCCGCCAACCAGCCGGTGCTGCGGGGCAAAGTGGCGCTGCAAAACGCCACGGGGCAGGGGTCGTTCGTGCTGCCCACTTCGCTGCCAGCGGGCAGCTACGCGGTGCGGGCCTACACCAGCTGGATGAAGAACTTCGGGCCCGAAGCGTACTTCCATAGCACCGTGACGCTCATCAACACGTTTGCTGCTTCTGGCGCGAGCAGCAAAGACTCGGCTCGGTACGACGCTCAGTTTTTCCCGGAGGGGGGCAACCTCGTCCGCGGCTTACGCAGCCGGGTGGCCTTCAAGGTAACTGACAAAACCGGCCGGGGCGTGGCGGCCCAAGGCAAAGTGCTGAACCAAAACGGCGCGGTGGTGGCCACTTTCCAGACGCTGCGGCTGGGCATGGGCACGTTCTCGTTCACCCCCGCGCCGGGTGCGGACACGTACACAGCCGCCGTGACGCTGGGAAAAAACCGAGTGATAACCCGGCCCCTGCCGCGCACCTACGAACAGGGCTACGTGATGCGCCTGGACAACACCGGCCCCGACGAGCTGACCCTGACGGTAAACGCCTCTGAAACCCGGTCGGAAACCGTTTCGCTGCTGGGCCACTCGCGGCAGAAAATTGCCCTGGCCGCCCCGCTGCAGCTGGTCAATGGCCAGGCCACGTTTGCCATCAAGAAAAGCCAGTTGCTGGAGGGCGTTTCGCACCTTACCCTTTTCAACGCCGAGCGCAAGCCCGTGTGTGAGCGGCTATACTTCCGGGCGCCGCAGCGCCAGCTTGCCATCGCGGCGCGGGCCGACAAGCCACACTATGCCTTGCGCGAGAAAGTGAAAGTGCAGGTAGCCACGGCCGACCAGCAGGCCCAGATACCAGCCAGCCTGTCGATGGCGGTGTATAGGCTCGATTCGCTGGCCACCACAGCCGGCCCGGCCATCGACCGCCACCTCTGGCTCACGGCCGACTTGCAAGGCCCCGTGGAAACCCCCGACTATTACTTCACCGCCACGGGCGCGGAGGCCGTCGAAGCCACCGACAACCTGATGCTGACGCAGGGCTGGAGCCGGTTTCGGTGGGAAGACGTGCTGGCCGCGCCCAAGCCGTTTGAGTTTTTCCCGGAGCTGTACGGCCCCGTTATTCAGGCGCGGCTCACGCAGGCCGGCACCGACAGGCCCCGGTCGGGCGTGGTGGCCTACCTGTCGTCGCCCAGCCGCTTGGTGCAGCTCAGCACAAGCCAAAGTGACGCCCAGGGAATGGTGCGGTTTGAGTTCAACCACTTCACGGGTGCCCGCGAGGTGGTGGTGCAAACCGACTCGCAGCAGGACAGCACCTGCCGAATTACGGTGCTCGACCCGTTCTCGCCGCGCTTTGCCAACGTGCAATTGCCGCCCTTCGGCCTCACGGGCCGCTTCCAGCCCGACTACCTGAAGCGCCACCTGCACGCCCAGGTGCAGAACGCGTTTTCGGGCAAGTACCGGAACCGCTACGCATCCGAACGGGTCGACAGTGCGGCTTTCTTCGGCCAGCCCAACGAAACGTACCTGCTGGACAAGTACACGCGCTTCAAAGTGCTGGAAGAAGTACTGCGCGAGTACGTGCCGGGCGTCATTGTGCGCATCCGGAAAGACGGCTTCCACCTGCTGGTGGCGGACAAGCTGAACCACACCGTGCTGCAGGAGAACCCCATGGTGCTGCTGGACGGCGTGCCCGTGTTCAATATGAACAAGATGATGGCCATGAACCCGCTCAAAATTCGGAAGCTGGACGTCATCGACGGCCGGTACTTCCACGGCACGGCCGTTTACAGCGGCATCGTGAGCTTCACTACGTACAAGGGCGACCTGGAGGGCTTCCCGCTCGACTCGCGGGTGCTGGTGCAGGAATACGAGGGCGTGCAGCGCCAGCGCGAGTTCTACGCCCCGCGCTACGACACGCCCGACGCCGCCAAGAGCCGCCTGCCGGACTTGCGCAACCTGCTGTACTGGAACCCCGAAATCATCACCACCGGCGCCCAATCCCAAACCCTGGAGTTTTACACCGGCGACCAGGCCGGACGCTACCTCGTGGTGGTGCAGGGCCTGGCAGCCACCGGGCTGGCGGGCAGCAGCAGCTTTGTGCTGGACGTGAAACCGGCGCTGTAGGCCCGCAGTTGGTGTAATGGCCGCTGTCTGTGAAGGCGCTAACCACCGCAAGAGGCGGGGTTAGCGCCTTTTCTTCTAAAAAACCGCTGCGGTATTCAGCCAAGCACTTTCCCTGCTCCGTACTTTCGCCTACCATGACCGACACCGCCGCTCCTACCCCGCCCAAGAAGCTCTTCCTGCTCGACGCCTTTGCCCTCATCTACCGCTCGCACTTCGCGTTCAGCAAAAACCCGCGCGTGAACTCCAAGGGCATGAACACCGGGGCCGTGCTCGGCTTCACCAACACGCTGGTGGAGGTGCTGCAAAAGGAGAAACCCACGCACATTGGCGTGTGCTTCGACGCGGCCAAAAAGACCTTCCGCCACGACCAGTTTGCCGAGTACAAGGCCCAGCGCCAGGCCATGCCCGAGGACATCGGCATCGCCATTCCCTACATCAAGAAAATCATCCAGGCCTTTCACATCCCCATCCTGCAAATGGATGGATTTGAGGCCGATGACGTGATTGGGACCCTGGCGCAAAACGCGGAGAAAGATGGCTTCGAGGTGTTCATGATGACGCCCGATAAGGACTACTGCCAGCTGGTTACCAAGAACATTAAAATCTACCGCCCCGCGTTCATGGGCAACGCGGCCGAAATTCTGGACGTGGACCACGTGCTGGCCCGCTTCGAGATTGAGCGGGTAGAGCAGGTGATTGACATTCTGGGCTTGCAGGGCGACGCCTCGGACAACATTCCCGGCATTCCCGGCATCGGCGAGAAGACGGCGAAGGCGCTGATAAAGCAGTACGGTTCGGTAGAAAACCTGATTGCCAACTCCGACCAGCTCAAGGGCAAGCAGCAGGAAAACGTGCGCAACTTCGCCGAGCAGGGCCTGATGAGCAAGGAGCTGGCCACCATCCACGTGAACGTGCCCCTGCCCTTCGAGCCCGACATGCTGGTGCTGGACGCGCCCGACGAGGCCAAGCTGCGCGAGCTGTTTGAGGAGCTGGAATTCCGGCAGCTGGCCGCCCGCGTGCTGAGCGGGGGCGGCCCGCAGCGCACCCCGGCCAGCGTGGCCAAGCCCGGCACCACCGGCGCCCGGCGCCCCAGGGTAGCGGCCAGCGGCCAGGCCTCGCTCTTCGGCAACCCCGGCGACGAAGCGGTGGCCATTGGCGCCGAGGAAGGCGGTGAGCCGCTCTTTGGCGGGAACTACGGCGCCCCCAGCGGCCCGCGCCGCCGGCTGGAAGACGTGCCCTACCAGTACCACCTGATTGACACGCCGGAGCTGCGCAAGTCGCTGCTCAGCTTCCTGTTGCAGCAAACCGAAGTCAGCTTCGACACCGAAACCACCGGCCTCGACATCATGACGGCGCGGCTGGTGGGCCTAAGCTTCTGCTGGCTGCCGGGCGAGGCCTACTACGTGCCGGTGCCCACGGAGGACCAGGAAGCAGTGCAGGCCATTGTTGATGAGTTTTGCCCCTTCTTTGAGGCCGAGCACATCCTAAAAATCGGCCAGAATGTGAAGTACGACCTCACCATTCTGCGGCACTACGGCGTGGAGGTGAGCGGGCAGCTGTTCGACACGATGCTGGCCCACTACCTCATCGAGCCCGACATGCGCCACAACATGGACGTGCTGGCCGAAACCTACCTGCACTACTCGCCGGTGAGCATTCTGGAGCTCATCGGCCCCAAGGGCAAGAAGCAGATTACGATGGCCGACGTGCCGCCCGCCCAGGTGAAGGACTATGCCTGCGAAGACGCCGACGTGACCCTGCAGCTCAAGCACGTGTTCGAGCCCATGCTGAAGGACCTGGGCCTGCTGGGCTTGCTCAATGACGTGGAAAACCCGCTGGTGCCGGTGCTGTCCAGCATCGAGTACGAGGGCGTGCGGATTGATTCCAACGCCATGAACGAGTACTCAGCTGAGCTGCAGGGCTACATCACGGAGCTGGAAGGCCAGATTTTTGCCGAAGCCGGTGGGCCGTTCAACATCGGTTCGCCCAAGCAGTTGGGCGAAGTGCTGTTTGACAAGCTGCAGCTCGGCGGCGGCAAAATCAAGAAAACCAAAACCGGCCAGTACGCCACCGGCGAGGAAATTTTGAGCCAGATGGCGGCTGAAAACCCCATTGCTGCCCTCATCCTCGAGCACCGCCAGCTTACCAAGCTGCGCAGCACCTACGTGGAGGCTCTGCCTCAGCTGGTAAACAAAACCGACGGCCGGGTGCACACCAACTTCAACCAGGCCGTGACGGCCACCGGCCGGCTTTCCTCCACCAACCCCAACCTGCAGAACATTCCCATCCGCACGGAAAAGGGCCGGGAAATCCGCAAGGCCTTCGTGCCGCGCGACGACCAGCACGTGCTGCTGGCGGCCGACTACTCGCAGGTGGAGCTGCGCATCATGGCCGACTTCTCGGGCGACAAAACCATGATTGAAGCCTTCCGCCAGGGCCTCGACGTGCACGCCAGCACCGCCAGCAAAGTCTTCAAAGTGCCCATCGACCAAGTGGACAGCGAGATGCGCCGCAAGGCCAAAACCGTCAACTTCGGCATCATCTACGGCATTTCGGCCTTCGGGCTGGCCCAGCGCATCGGCATCAGCCGCAAGGAAGCCACCGACATCATCGACACCTATTTCCAGGAATTTCCGTCGGTGAAGCAGTTCATGGACGACAGCATCAACCGGGCCCGGGAGCTGGAATACGCCGAAACGCTGCTCAAGCGCCGCCGCTACCTCCGCGACATCAACTCGCGCAACGCCACGCTGCGCGGCTACACCGAGCGCAACGCCATCAACGCCCCCATTCAGGGCACGGCCGCCGACATCATCAAAATGGCCATGATTAACATCTACCACTGGCTGCGCGAGGAGAAGCTCCAGACCCGCATGATTCTGCAGGTGCACGACGAATTGGTGTTCGACGCCGTGAAAGAAGAAGTAGACCACATCACGCCTAAAATCAAGGAATTGATGACTACGGCGCTGCTGCTGCCTCGGGGCGTGCCCTTGGAAGTGGAAGTGGGCACCGGCAACAACTGGCTGCAGGCGCACTAGCCTGTGCTTTGCACCAGTTGCGTGTTAACAACCTGATTCACCCATTTTAACCTCTTTGTGAAAATCCTCTTTTTGCTACCGCTGCTGTTTGCTTCCTACCTAAGCCGGGGGCAGACGCCGACTACAGTGGCAGCCTTGGAAACCCTGATGCAAAAAGCCGGCGTGCCCGGCATGCAGCTGGTATACACGAAGAATAAAAAGGTGACTTCTTATGCGCTGGGGGTGCGGCAGGCCGGCAGCGCTCCCCCGGTAGATGCGACTACCACGTTCGAGGCGGCATCATTGGGCAAAGCTGTGCAGGCCTACGTAACGCTCCGCCTGGCCGACCGCGGCGTGCTCGACCTCAACAAGCCGCTGCTGAGCTACGCGCCCTATCCGCGTTTGCAGGGAGCCGCAAACGCCGACAAAATCACGGCCCGAATGGTGTTGGGCCACACCACGGGCCTGCCCAACTGGGGCGCCAATCCACTGAGTGCGGAGTGGGCTACTTCGCCTCTGCGCCTGAAGTATGCCCCCGACAGCTGCTGGAACTACTCCGGCGAGGGCTACGTGCTGCTGCAAAAAACGCTGGAACAGCTCACCGGAAAATCGTTTGGAGCGCTAGCGCAGGAAGAGGTTTTCAAACCGCTTCAAATGACCCACAGCAGCTTTGTGTGGCGCAATGAGCTGGCCGCCAATGCCGCTTCGGGCCACGACGGCCAGGGGCAGCCCGTGCCCATTTCGCACTTTCCGGCGGCTTATGGGGCGTACAGCCTCCTAAGCACCGCCGCCGATTACAGCTTGTTTTTGCAAGCCCTGATGAAGGGCCGGAAATTGAAACCAGCTACCGCGCGCCTGCTGCTCACTGCCGCCAACGAGGCCGAGCGGTACGGCAAACCCACCACGGCCACCGACCCGTTCATTGCCTGGGCCTACGGAGTGGGGCTGGCCACCACCAGCCAGGGCCTGGCGCAGTGGCAGTGGGGCGACAACGGCAATTTTAAAGGCTTTTACATGACGCTTCCCGGCAAAAAGGAAAGCCTGGTGTTTCTTACCAATAGTTCCAACGGGCCCAAAATGGCCGACGACCTGCTCCGGCTGTTCTTTGGCCCTGGCGAATACCGCGCCCTGCAGTGGCTGGCCGAATAGCCTGCCTGATGCCGCAAGACCCTTGCAAATTGCGCGCTGCTCCGCTGCTCTTTCGGAGTTGCACGGAGTTCCACCGCTGCTCTTTCGGAGTTGCACTCCGAAAGCTGGCTCCCGCGGAGTTCCACTCCGCCCGTCTAGCGGTCTGTATGAACAACCCGAAACCACCATCCCCAACAAGTGAGCAGTCAGCGCCAACCGTAGGGGACTACAAGTCCCCGGTGGTCCGGCTTTCGGAGTGCAACTCCGAAAGAGCAGCGGGAGCAGCGGCAGCGACCGGAGGCCACATGCCGTATAGCTAAGCCTCCAACCACCTTCCCCCGCCAGCCATGCCGAACCAACTCCGCACCACAACCCTGCAAAATGCGACCCGCGTCCTGCTGGGCACCTTTATGGTCGTGGCGGGCACGGGGCATCTCACCTTCGCGCGGCAAGGTTTTCAAGCGCAGGTGCCCGATTTCGTGCCGCTGAATAAAGACACAGTGGTGCTGCAATCGGGAGTAGTCGAAATCGGGCTGGGCCTGGCGCTGCTTTTCTGGAAGCGCCGCCGCGTGGCCATGGGCCTGGGGCTGGCGGCCTTTTACGCGGCGGTTTTTCCCGGCAACGTACACCAGTACACGCACCGTATTTCCGCCTTCGGCCTCGACACCGAGGCGAAGCGGTTGGCGCGGCTGTTTTTTCAGCCCGTGCTCATGGGGGCGGCATTATATTCCACCGGAGCTCTGAACGCCTTGCAGCAGAAAAAGCGGGCCTCGCATCTTCCAAAACCCCGGACGGGGGACAGCAGCCTGATTGGCGCCAGCAAACGATGACGACAAGCAATATCGACCCAATGGACAGGCCCAACCAAAAAGGTTTGGTGGCCGAGCTAACCAGCCTGCTCACGAAGGGCAATGCCCACGCCACCTTCGAGGAAGCCTGCGCCAACTTGACGCCGAAAATCTGGAACCAGCACGTGCCGGATGTGCCCTACACCATCTGGCAGCTGGTCGAGCACGTGCGCATCGCGCAGTGGGACATCGTGGAATTCTGCCTCGAACCCCAGCACGAATCGCCCAAATGGCCCGAAGGCTACTGGCCGGCCCCGGACGCCACCGCCGACGAAGACGAATGGCAGGACACCCTGGACCGCATCCGGCAGGACCGGCAGCGCTTTCTCCACCTGCTGCACGCTCCCGGCACCAACCTACTGGCGCCCCTGCCCCACGGCACCGGCCAAACCATCCTGCGCGAAGCCTTGCTCATCGCCGACCACAACGCCTACCACACCGGCGAAATCATCTTGGTGCGGCGCCTGCTGCACGCCTGGAAATAGGCCAGGCCAGCGGCCTACTTTTGCGCGTAGGCCACGCGGTATATCACGCCGTTGTCGTCGTCGGTCATCAACAGCGAGCCGTCGTTGGCCTGCACCAGCCCGCAGGGCCGGCCAAACTCCGACTTGTCGTTTTCGACTAGGAAACCGGTGATGAAGTCCTCAAACTTCTCGGGCTTGCATTGGGCGTCGAAGTGCACGCGCACAATTTTGTAGCCCGAAGGCTGGGCCCGGTTCCAGGAGCCGTGCATGGTCACGAAAGCGTCGTTTTGGTACGCGGCCGGGAACTGCGTGCCGCGGTTGAACACGAGGCCCAGCGGGGCCGAGTGGGCTTTGTAGAGCAAGGAC
>DASVTG010000645.1:0-2652 GCA_036387695.1 Hymenobacter sp.
CATTTATCTCCTCAGCGTAGTCGCCCTCCTTGCTTTCGATGCGCTCCTGGGCTTCCTCGTAGCTGAAGCGGCGGTCGGAGTGAATGATGGTTTTGCCGAACCAGGACTCGTAGAGCTTGCCATCCTCGTCCAGCTCAAACACGGCCGAGAAAGTCAGCTTGTCCTCGTGGGGGCGCAGCGAGCAAAGGCCGTTGCTCAGGCGCTCGGGCAGCATGGGAATCACGCGGTCGACCAGGTACACGGAGGTAGCTCGGTGCTTGCCCTCGCGCTCCAGCTCGGTGCCGGGGCGCACGTAGTGGGTCACGTCGGCGATGTGCACGCCGATTTCCCAGTGGCCGTTCTCCAGCTTCTGAATGCTCAGGGCATCGTCGAAGTCCTTGGCGTCGGCGGGGTCAATGGTGAAGGTGGTGATGTTGCGAAAGTCGCGGCGGCGGGCAATTTCGTCCTGCTCGATAACCTCGCTGATGGCTTCCGATTCGGTCTGCACTTCCTCAGGAAATTCAAACGGCAACCCGAACTCCGCCATGATGGCGTTAATCTCGGCTTCGTTGCCGCCGGCGGCGCCAAAGTTGCGGATGACCTCTCCCACCGGCTGGCGGTTGCTGTCTTCCGGGAACTCGGTGATGCGCACCAGCACCTTGTCGCCGTTGCGCGAGTCGTGCAGCAGATGCGGCGGCACAAACACGTCGAAGTACACCTTGCGATTATCGGGCTTCACGAAGCCGAGCGTGCCCTGCACCTGCAGGCGACCGACGATTTCGGGGCGCTGGCGCTTGAGCACTTCCACCACGTCGCCCACCGGGCGGCCGTCGCGGGAGCTGCGCAGGCGCACCCGCACCACATCGCCTTGTAGGGCAAACTTGAGCTGGTCGGTAAAGACGCGGATGTCGTCGGCGCTTTCGTTGCCTTCGGGCACCACAAAGGCGAAGTTGGGCGTGGCCAAATCCACAGTGCCGATGACCGTGTTAGAAGGAGCACGCTCGGGGCGGTCGTCGCCGTCCACGTAGTCGAAGCCAGCTTCGCGGCGACGGTGCACAATGGGGTCGCGGCCGAACTGGTCCTGCACCGAAAGGTTGCGGGGCGGCCTAACCGGCGCCTCGGCTTTTTTAGTCGATTTGCGGGCGCTGGACGGCATCAAAGCCGCCGACACAGCTTCTGTATCGGCCAAGCGGTATTCGTCGTTCTGAAGCAGCGTAATAAGGCCCTGCTTGCGCAGCTGCTTGATGTGGGCGAAGATTTCCTCGCGCTGGCCTTTGGCCGTGACGCCGAGGCGGCGCGAGAGCTGGCGGTAGGCAAGAACTTTAGTTGGGTTGTCGGCGAAGACACGTAGCACTTGGTCTTGCGTGATGGCCGCGGGTTCGGGCTTTTCGCGCTTGGCGCGGGGAGCCTTGGGGTTTTCGGGGGTGTTCATGTAAAAAAGCGGCCGCCGAAAAGTTGATTGGTCGCAGGCGGCGAGAGCGGAAAAATGAGTGCGCCGAATGAACGGCACGGTAAGTAAAACGCGGCCTGGGCCGCTAGGTTGTAGCGTGGTCGTACCCGGAGGGACTCTGTGAGTCCGTGCGTGGTGACGTTTGGCGCCGTAGCGAGTAGAATCAAGAGCTACAGAAGCGGCGGCAGGCAGCGCAAGGTATAGTTCCGGCACGATGTAGCGCGGACTTTGTAGTCCGCGTCCCCGCGCCGTGAGGCTGTCGTGCCGGTATCCGCCAGGGACGCGGACTACAAAGTCCGCGCTACGCCCGGCTGGCTACAGCGGCCTCGATGTCCGCCAAACTATCCTTCGGGATGGCAGCCAGCAGGCCTTGGGTGTATTCGTGCTGCGGCTGGGCATAAATGGCCGCCGCCGGGCCGCTTTCCACGATGCGGCCCTGGTGCATGACCAGCAGCCGGTCGCTCATAAACCGGGCCACGGACAGGTCGTGTGTGATGAACAAATAGGTGATGCCGAACTCGTGTTTGAGGTCGTTGAGCAGATTCAAAACCTGCGCCTGCACCGAGACGTCGAGGGCCGAAACGGACTCGTCGCAGACAATCAGCTTGGGCTGCAAAGCCAGCGCCCGGGCAATGCAGATGCGCTGCCGCTGCCCGCCGCTGAACTCGTGCGGGTAGCGCTGGAAATGCTCCTCGCGCAGCCCCACGGTGCGCAACAGCTCCATCACTTTCGCCTTTTGCTGTTGGCGGGTGCCGCCCACGTTGTGCACGCGCATCGGCTCCCAAATGGCCTCGCCCACCGTCAGCATCGGATTGAGGGCGGCGTAAGGGTCCTGAAACACCAGCTGCAAATCGCGCCGACGGCGGCGCAAGTCACCGCTGGAGAGTTTGGCCAGGTCGGTTCCTTCAAACAGGATGCTGCCCGCCGTTGGTTCCGTGAGGCGAAGCAGGGCCCGGCCCAGCGTGGTCTTGCCGCAGCCCGACTCCCCTACCAGCCCGATGGTCTCGCCGGGGTAGAGCGTGAAGCTGACATCGTCCACGGCCCGCACGTAGTCGGTGGCCCGACGGAAGAAGCCCTTACGCAGGGGGAAGTAGACCTGGAGGTTTTGAACCTGGAGAAGCGGTTCAGTTAAGCTTGGGTTTTCAGCGACGAGGGACTCACCAATGGGCGCCGAAATAACCTCAGTAGAGCGTGGAACATCGGTAATTTGCCCATGTTCCACG
>DASVTG010000646.1:0-1748 GCA_036387695.1 Hymenobacter sp.
GGAGTCAGTGGGCCGTCGCGCGACCGTGCTCACGCCTGCACACGGACCCCAACACCGCTCTAAAAAAGGTCATTCGTTCCGTGTCTGGACGTAAGAATCCGCGAAAGCCGTTGAATCCGTTGAAGCTGCGGTCCTTATTTCTTGGCCTGCGCCACAATCCACTCCCGAATGGTTTCCTGGGCTTCAGGCGAGAAGTTGGGCTGGGGCTGACCGTTAACCACCGGCCACTTAGACGGGTCGGGCTGGAACAGGTGATTGACACCCGCCAGCTTTTTCACGGTCAGGCCCTTGTTCTTGTTGAGCCCACCGCTAAGGGCTTTCAAGTTGGCATCGGCATTGATGGTGAGGTCGGAAGTGCCGTTGAGCAGCAGCACCGGACAACTGACGGCCGCTAGCTTACTCACCGGGTTGAACGCCAGGAAGAAGCGGTAGCGCGGCGAGGTCATTTCGGCAGCACTTGACTGGGCGGTGGCGTTGTCGATGGCGGCGTTGTTCTGCTTCAGCATGTTGGCCACAATGGCCTGCGCCTGCGAGTTGTCGGTGGTTTGCCGGATGATTTCAAGCATGGCCAACTGGCGCTTGGCGGCAGCTTCAATCTGGGCTGCTTCGGTGCCCAGGGTGCGAAGCGTGGTGGCTTGCTGCTGCACCACAATGTCGCGGCCGGGCAAGCCATAAGCAGCCAGCGCCACCACGAACGCGGGTGGCAAAGGCTGGGCAGCCGCCAACAAAGCCACGTTTCCCCCTTCGCCGTGCCCAACCAGGCCCAAATGCGAAAGGTCAATTTCGGGCCGGGTGCGCAGGTAGTTGAGGCCCGCTTGGGCGTCGCTCACCAGGTCGTCGGTCGTGACGGCAGCGGGGCCGCCGGACTTGCCCACGCCGCGGTCGTCGAAGCGCAGCACGGCCACGCCCCGCCGGGTGAGGTAGTCGGCCAGCAGGCCCAGCGGCGCGAAATCGCCCACCGTGCCGTCCCGGTCTTGCGGGCCGGCGTCGCTGAGCAGAACCACGGCCGGAAACGGCCCCGGACCCGCGGGAACGGTGAGCATGCCCCCCAAGCGGGCATTGACGGTGAGGTTGCTGAACGTGGCTTCCTCTTCGCGGTACGGAGGCGTGAGGCGCACGTTTTTGGCGTTCATGGCAGGCAAGGGACTGAAAGTCAGCACCACCGGGGCTTTAAAACCCGGCTGCTGCCACACGCCGGTCATTTGCTTGCCGTCGGTCGATACGCGGCCTGCGAAGCGGCTGTTGGCTTCTTCGGCGTACAGCCGCACGGTGTCGCCTTTCACCTCCGTTTTCACGTTCATGCGGCTTACCTTTTGCAGCGGCACGTCCAAGGTGCAGAAGTACTCGCCCCCGGTAAGCTTCACGAAACGGAATATGACTTCGAGCTGACCGCCGGGCACTTTCAGCTGGCCTTTCCAAATGCCATCGAGGGCCGGTGCGTCGGCCACGGCCGGCAAGGCGCCACCATGGGCGCGCGCCGGGCTCGTCGCCGTCAAACAAATAAAAAGGGCGCCTAATAGGCACGATAAACGAAACGTATTGATGGTCATAATGAAAAAGAAGCGTCACTAGGGCTTACGCCACCCCAAAGTTATCAGGGACTGGGCACGCCGATGGTAAAGTAGCAAAATAAATACCTTGCCAACATTTCATTGTTGAGCTGTTTCGATGGAGAAACACCCATTTTTCTGCAAAACGGGTGTTTCTGAACAATGCTAATTGTTGCGCCGCTAAAACCTTGCCGTTGC
>DASVTG010000647.1:0-5308 GCA_036387695.1 Hymenobacter sp.
CCGCCCGCAGGGAGTACAATTCCCCGCCAGGCAACTTTCAGAGTTCAACTCCGAGGGAGCCCGAGGAAGAGCCCGAGGCACATTCGCGCTACGGGTGCACTGACCGTGAAACCGCACTTGTGCCATGAAAGCAACGCCCCGCAACGAATCCATTGCGGGGCGTTGCTTTTTCGGGGCATGCCACACGCCTCGGGTTAAGAACAGAACCGGGCTGGCTCCTTACCTTGGGCCAATGCGCATCCCAGAAAAGTCACCGGCCCCTGCTCCCGTGGCCCTCGTTCGGGCCTTGGGCGTGGTCACGGGAACCCTACTCGTGGCCGGCATCGTGATTGGGTCCGGGGTGTTCAAAAAAATTGTGCCCCTGGCCCAGAGCGGCCTGAGCGAGGGCTGGATACTGGCCGCCTGGGTGCTGGCCGGCGCGGTCACTCTCTGCGGGGCCCTGAACCTCGCCGGCATGGCCTCGCTAACCGAAGAATCCGGCGGCGTGTACGAGTACCTGCGCCTTTCCTTTGGCAACTTCGCCTCCTTTCTGTTTGGGTGGACCGATTTTGCCATCATTGGCTCGGCGTCGGTGGCCGCGCTGGCTTTCATTTTTGCGCAATCCGTCAACGCGCTGCTGCCGCTGCCCAATCCGGCGCAAGCCTGGGCGCACCTGTCCATCGGGTTGGGCATTTACCCATTTGCTGATTCGGGCATCAAGGTGCTGGCCATCGCCACGGCCACCGGGCTCACGTGGGTCAACTACCGCGGGGTGAGCGGCAGCGGGCGCCTGAGCAACGTGTTCACGGCCGCCAAAATCGGGGGCATTCTGCTGCTCATTTTGGCGGGGCTGCTCCTTGCCTCGCCGGCCCCGGCAGTGGCCGCCCCGGTGGCAGTGCCCGGCGCAAGCGTGTCCTTGACCAGTGCTTTCTTCGGAGCCCTGTTGAGCGTGTTTTGGGCCTACGACGGTTGGGTGGACCTATCCTTTGTGACTGGAGAAATTCAAAACCCGCGCCGCAACTTGCCCCGGGCCGTGCTTGGTGGGGTGGCCATCGCCGTGGTGCTCTACGTGCTGGTTAATTACGCCTACCTGCGCGTGCTGCCCCTGGCCCAGCTGGCGGCCGTGGGGCCGAACGAAATCGGGGCCGCCGTGGTGGCCGAAGCCGTGCTGGGCCGCTGGGGCAAAACGGGGGTGACGCTGCTGATACTGGTCAGCGTGTTCGGCACGCTGAACGCGGTGCTGCTCTCGCACAGCCGCATCTATTTCCGCATGGCGCAGGAGCGGTTCTTTTTCGCATCGGCGGCCGCGGTGCACCCGCGCCACCGCACGCCCCACCGCGCCCTGCTCTACACCCTGGCGTGGAGCAGCCTGCTCATCATCTCCGGTACCTTCGAGCGGCTCACCGACTTAGTCATCTTTGCCACCTTCCTGTTTTACGGCTTGCTGGCCGTGGCGGTGGTGAAAATGAAGCACCAGGGACGAATTACGGGCCCGGTGCCGGGCTACCCCTACGTGCAAGTCTTGCTGCTTCTCTTCGCCCTGACCTTCAGCGCGCACACCATCCTCACGCAGCCCACTCAGTCGCTGCTGGGCCTGGGGCTGATGCTAACGGGGCTCCCGTTCTACGCCTACTTCCGTCGGCAAGCCGGCAGCCGCTCGCTGCCCGAGGGCGCGGCCGCCCAATCGAAATCGAACAGCCATTAGCCAGGATTCGTCTACCAAAACGGAATCAGAACTCATCAAGGGAACGCGAGAGTGGAACCCGAACAAGATTCGTTTACGGGATTCGGAATCACATTGCCAGCGTCAACTCCCTTTGCCTGCCCGAGTTGTTGTCAGGCGTGCTCCTGCCAATTTAGAGCAGTTTCGGAGTGAATAGGCAGTGGGCAGTAGCGCGACCGTGCCCGGCAGGGGCTCTGTAGTTCGCGCTACTGCCCACGCCTCTACACCGACCCCAAAACCGCTTTAGAGTTCGTGAACAACGCCGCAGTAAAATAGAATTTGGGTCGTGCAGGCCCCTCAAAAACACCGGTTGAAGTTGCCCGTGGTGTCATCGTACGCATTCGGGCCGTGGTATCCGCGCAGCCCCGCCGTTGGTGCGGCGGCGTCCGGCCGGCTCAGGGGCCGGTTTGCTTCGGTGTTTTCCAAGCGAGCGATGACCTCGTCAATCGTTAGTTCGCCTCGCACGAAGCGCACCAGCAGGCGCTGTTCGTACAGGGAAGGCGCCAAACGGGTGCCCTGGGTCAGGTGTAGAACGGCTGTTACCGCTCGCTGGCGGCCACTTTCGGTGGATAGAAGGGATAGTGTCATCAGGGTAGAATTAAAAAAACAGGATAGGTGGATGTATGATAAATTGCCAAACGTACGAGGTTGGCCAGAGCACAGATTGACGTAGAAAATGGTATTTTATCAATCAGTCAAGTGCGTATTTATCTCGAAATCAACAGGATATTATAATTTATTAATTGCAAATTATCATTCGCTGTGTAGTGTGGCAGATACTGACTGCAACCAGCATTGCACCCACCTGAAAACGCTTGGTGTGGCTCGGATAAAGTGAGCGCGAACCAATTGAAGGGTTGGCTACATGAGCGCCCCGCCTGCACTTGCTCACCTGCTGCTAGCCACCATTTTCACGGCGCTAAAGATGGGATGCGCACCCTATAGCCACATGTAGCACCAGGAGAGCAGGCCTGCACTCACGCCAGCCTTGGCCAAGCGACGCCCGCAACAGACGAGGCTTGTGGCGCACTTTTTTGCGCGCCGTTTGCGGGCTGGGATGCCCGCGGGTTGGTTCAACCCCAGCCGCTCCTCCGCTGCGAACCGGTTAACACTCCCACCTTAATTCTTTATGAATGGGGGCTTGTACCAAAAAATCAAATGCCGGCCGTGGTAAAGCCCAGCACCGCAGCATCTTCGCCTTCACCCAGGTAGAATGATGGCTCGGCCGTTGCCATTTCGTAGCGCACCACCACGTCGGTTTCGAAGGCAACGAAGTACTCACAGAGCAACGCCAGGGCCTTGGCCGGCCACTCGCCGGCCAGGTACGCTTCCAATTCGGCCACCGACAAGCCGAGCAGGCTGATTTCGAGGGCAGGCAGGGTTTCGTGGTAGTCGCCGCCCAGCACCAGGTCGCGGCCCAGGGAAAGGCTGCCCAAGGTACCCCCGCCGGGGTTCGGCTGCGCCGAAGCGGCACGGGGCAAGGCGTGGCGCTGCGGCGCCACGGTGCGCAGCTGCACGGGCAAGCCCAGCACGCTCTCAAAGCACAGCCGGGTGCGGGCCAGGTCGCCGGCGATGCCGTGGGCCAGGGGCAGCAGGTACAGCAGGTTGGTGAGCGGGCCGGGCGGCAGGCCGCAGTCGGCAATGCCCCAGAAGCGGGCCAGCGTTTCGTTGTACCACCGAGCCGAAAGGTTGGTGAAATAGCGCCGCTCCTCCTGCTCGATGCGCACGCGGAACCGAAAGAATTCTTGCTCGAAAGGCAGAAAAAATAGCCGGGTGGCTTTTTCCTTGCGGCGCTGCAGCCGGATGTCTTCCACCATGGCCCGCACTCCGGGCGAGGTACCCTGCGTGGCGGTGCTGCCCGGCTGGTGAAACACTTGTTGCGGCAGGGCGTCGTACAGTCCTTCGCGGTGCAGCTCCAGCACGGTGCGCACCACCGGCCGGCTGCCCCGCTCAAAGGGCTCGTCGCTCACGGTGCCCAGGTCGCGCCGGTAGCGGCGGGCAAACAGCCCCACCGGCCGCACCAAAAAGTCGTCGAACACATAGCCAAACGCCAGCAGTTCGGCCAGGATGACTTCGAGGCGCAGGTCAAAGGGCTGGCGGCGCAGGCTCGCCAGCAAGCGGTGAACGGAAGTGGTTTCGGGCACGGACGGGAAAAGGTAACGGGCGAAGAAGTGCAAGGTAGCACGGCCAGCCCTGCCTTCCGCGGCCCAATTAGCGGGGGTTGGGCTGGCTCGCGGATAGCAGAATGCTCCTGACTTGATATCTTGCGTACCTTGTCCGGCTGCCCATAACCGGGGTGGGAAGGCTTGCCTTTGCCACCCACCACCCGTTTGTCTGTCTCCTCAATGCTTCCAAATCCTACTTCGCAGGCGCGTTCGGTCGCCAACAGCGCCTTTTCCAACGCCAGCTCGCGGGTGCAGAGCAGCAAAGTCTTCATCAGCACTTTCCTTTACGTGCTGTGCACGGTGCTCGTGTTTGGGTTGCTCGGCCTGGCGGCCGTGCGCAGCCCGTGGAATTTCCCGCCCACGCTGGCGCTGCTGCAGCTGGCCGTGCTGCTGCTGGGCTGGCTCTACGCGGCGCAGCTGCCCAGTTGGCTGAAGTGGTACGACGCCGAAAGCCGCTGGCAGAACGTTCTCATTCTCGTGCTCACCGCCGCCCTGGGAGCCGGGGCCATTCTGGCCCTGCGGTGGGTGCCGTGGGCCAAAAACCACTTGCCGCCCGCGGGTTTCGCCACGGCGGTGATTCCATTTTTGCTGCCGTACTTCTTCCGGGAGTCGTACCGGGCCTGGCAAGCCATTCCTTATAAAGAATACAAGCTGTGGCACTACAACCCGCTGGCCGCCAGCCCCGATTTGTCGCGCATGGACCTCAACCACTTCATGGTCATCCATTTCTGGATGACGCGCCGCTACGGCGAGGCCTTGTTCCACGATTTTTCTTCGAAAGCGCCCTACCAGATGCGCTTGAGCGACCTGTTTGCCATCTTCCTTTCCGATTACAACAAGCTCAAGCCCGACCAGGCGCTGCAATACGTTGACAACCAGGGCCAGGCCTTCGGCTGGCTGTTCTACGCCAAGCGCCCGTGGTGGCGCAGCCGGCACTACTACGACCCGGATTACACATTCCAGGATAATTTCCTGCGCCAAGGCAGCATCATTGTGGCCCAGCGGGTGCCGGCCCGTTCGGCCGCCGAATAAGCTGTTGGCGTCCCGCGCCGGCTTTTTTCGTTTACTTTCGCGTCTCTCTTCCGGCCATGATTCCTGAAATTACCTACTACCCGGTGAACTGGGTAGACGGGATGAAAATCTCCCGTCGCCACTTCGCCGAAACCGAGCGTTTCACCACCGACCACCTGCGCGACGCCGTGGCCCTGCAGCTGCGGCCCGATAATTACGGCCTGCTGCCCGCCACCAACGAGCTGGGCAGTCCCTCCGCCTTCGAGCTGCTGCTCAGCGTGGACGCCCAAAGCGAGGTGCAGGCCCGCCTCACGCAGTGCCGGGCCATCACGGCCGGCGGCGCCCGCATCGAAATCACGGCCAGTAGCGCGCCGCTCACGGCCCGCAGCAGCCTGGCCCAGCTGCTGGCCGCGTTCAGCCTCACGGCCAC
>DASVTG010000648.1:0-8835 GCA_036387695.1 Hymenobacter sp.
TGGCCTTTCTCGTTCTCGTCGAGGGAGGTTTTGTGCCGGCGCCGCACCTGACCAAGCTGCTGGTGCCGTTGGCTGGTGCATTTGGCCAAAGGGGGCTTGGCTGCCTAATGCCACGCCTGTGCCGAGCTGGGAAGAATATGAGTCAGGTTTTTTTGTACTCCAGCCGGAACTTGGGCAGGTGCGGTTTTAGGTCGGTGCCGTTGCAGGCCGGGCGGCGCGCCGCCGAAGACGATGACAGCGTGCGCGGACGGGACTGGTGAAATGGCGACAAAAGCTGGACAGGTGCGCAGAGTCCATCCTCAGCTGCTTACTTTTGTCCTAATTCAAGTCCACCTGATTTTCATTAATTTATGAAGCATTTACAATTTACCCTGGTTCTTATATTTTTACTACCGGCCTTGATGGCCAGCGCACAGTCTAAAAAAAATAGCGGCGGCAGCGGCGGAAAAGGCAGTTCGGGCTACAGCACGGGCATTGGTTTGCGCGGCGGCGGCTACTCGTCGGGGCTTACCATCAAGCATTTCATGGGCGGCAAAAACGGCGTGGCCCTCGAAGCACTGGTCACGACGGAGTACAAAGCCCGCGGAGCGCGGCTCACTTTGCTCGGGGAAAAGCACAAGGCCATCACCGACCTCAAAGGCCTGCAGTTCTATTACGGCGCGGGCTTCCACGCCGGGTCCTACCAGGGCCGCTACTACTTCGCCGACCAGCGCTACTACTACAAGGGCCGCAAGGGCGATGTGTACTTGGTGCGGGGCGCCTACCTGCGAGACGAGGAAACCTACATCGCCTTCGGCGCCGATTTGATACTGGGTTTGGAATACAAGCTGGAAGACCTGCCCTTTGTGGTAGGAGTTGACTACAAGCCGTATTTCGACGTTTTCAATGGATACACCGGCTTTTATAACGACGCCGCGGTGAGCCTGCGCTTTACCTTCTAAGCGCTGCGGCCCACTTACCCGGCAACAAGCCGACAGGACACGAAAGCCCCGCCAGATACTGGCGGGGCTTTCTGTTGCTATGGCTTTTGTTTTCATCGGGGTGCTTCCGTGCAACGGTCCGCAGGTGGCACGCATTCACCGTGCCAAGCAGTTCTACGCCGGGCAAGCCGGCTTCCGCCCCGGCACCACGCCTGGCCCATCGCCACCGTTCGGTGGGTATCTCACACCGTCAGGCGTGGGGTGCGCTCCGTGGTGCAGAACGCGAGCTTGCCGAACAGGAGAAGCAGCCTCACAAAAAAGTTTATCGGGCTGTAACGTTCGCTTTCATCGGCGGTATTCACATACGAAAGCCACCCAATCCCCTTGCTGGTTGAAAGAAGTTGCCCACTACAGCCCCTGCCCTCCGGTGTTCTCCTTCGTCCAAGTCCGTGTGTCTTCTCGTTGGGTGTGGGCCCCGGCCAGCAGCACATGACGACCCAGCCAGCACGCTAACGAGCTTTATAAAAAGCAACAAGTGCCCCTAGACAAAATTTATACTAAATTTTTGTCGCTGATAATCAATCACTAAAAGAAGCATAGTAGACAAACCTGGATATTAATTGAAACAGTACCTTGCTTTACAAAGTACCTACCATACATTTGTACTGTTCGACGCCCAGTACTGTAGCTAACACCCCTCCTTCTCTCTTCCACCCCGCCTTTTTTCTGTAAAAAATTCACCCTCACCTTTTTTCTGTAAAAACCATGAAAAGCTCACTCTCCCTCCGCTCCGCCCAGCTGCAAGCCGGCGCAACCCCTTCCGCCCGCACCCAAGGCTCGGCCTCGGCTCCCTATCTGCGGGCGCTGTTGCTCGGCGGGCTAGCCGTATTGGGCAGCGCCGGCGCCGCGCTGGCCCAAGACGCTCCTTCTGTGAAAGCCAAGCAAGGCGACGCCCAGGCTTTGTACGTAACCGTTGAGAATCCCGCCCTTCAGCTGGTGCACATGAAAGTGGTTTCCCTGGCCAAATACACCTCTTTGGTGGACGAAGTGAACCACAAGCCCTCCTACGGCAGCAAACTGAACTTTAGTGGGTTGCCCGCTGGCAAGTACGCCGTGCTGCTGCGCGTGGGCCGCGAGCGCTACCGCTACAACGTGCAAGTGCAAGCCCAGCCCAGCGCCCCCATTGTGGTGCGCGAGCTGAGCGCCGCCAAAACCACGGACATGGTCGCTTCGGCCACCCGCTAGCCGGCCCAAGGGCCAGAACGTGGGCCGTGCCGCCCGCCACAAAATGCCTCGGACCCGAATGACGTAGTGCTCTGCACCGCGCCATTCGGGTCCGAGGCATTTGGGCTGGTGCCCGGCCGCTACGCGGCCAGCGCCACGGGGCCTTTCCGGCTGTACTTGTCGCGGTACGCCACCGGCGACACGCCCGTGATGCGCTTGAAGAGCGTGCGAAAGGCCTTGGTGTCGGAGTAGCCCACCGAGTACATCACCTCGTTCACGTTTTCCAGCGACGATTCGAGGCTCATCTTCGCGGCCTCAATCTTCACCCGCTGCACGTATTCGGCCACGGTGTTGGCGGTGGCTTTTTTGAAGCGGCGCTCGAAATTGCGGCGGCTCAGGCAGCACAGGGCCGCCAGCTCGTCGATGGACAGCTTGGAGACGAAATTTTTCTCGATGAACTCCTGGGCCTTTTTGATGGGCTCGTCCTCGTGGTCTTTTTGGCCCTGAAAAATGACGAACGGCGACTGGCTGCCGCGCCCAAAGTCGATTTGAAACACCTTGGCGCAGCACACGGCCAGGTCGCGGCTCACGTGCTTTTCGATGAGGTAGAGCACCAGGTTGAGGTAAGAATAGGCCCCGCCGCTCGAATACAGGCCGTGCTGGTCGGTAATCACCTGCTCGGGCACTAGCTCCACGGCCGGGTACAGGGCCGCAAACTGCTGGGCCGCCAGCCAGTGCGTCGCGCACTTTTTGCCGTGGTAGCCGCCGAATACCTTACCCTGGACGGGGTGATGGAAAACCCCACTTGGACTGGGCCTTACTTTAACGAGGAAGTTGGCGACTTCCAGCACGAACTGCTTTTCGCCAGCGACGCCCTGCTGCTGGGCCGCGTCACCTACGAGGGCTTCGCCGCCGTTTGGCCCGGCATGACGGACGAGCAAGGCTTTGCCGACCGCATGAACAGCATGCCCAAGTACGTGGCCTCCCGCACGCTGGAAACGGCCGAATGGAACGCCGAAATCATCCGGGGCGACGTGGCCGAAGCCGTGGCCAAACTAAAAGGAGAACCCGGCCAAAACCTGCTGATTTACGGCAGCGCCCAACTGGTGGAATACCTACGCCAGCATGGCCTCATCGACCAATACCGTCTGATGGTGCACCCGCTGCTGCTGGGCAGCGGCAAGCGCCTTTTCACCGGCGACGCCAGCACGGACATGAAGTTGATTTCGTGCCATACCACCAGCACGGGCGTCCTCATTCTTACCTATCAGGTGGCCAGCGCCCAATAAAACGAGGATTTCAAGCGTGAGCCGGTGCCGGCGGCTACTTGGTGGCAAGGCCCAACCGCTGCACGGTTTCGCCTTCGAAATCAAACTCGATGAGCACGGCGGGCTCCTCCCCCACCACCCAGCCGTCGTGGCCGGGCGGAATGGCCACCACCTGAGGCGCCACAAACTCTTCCAGGGTGCCGTCGGCGTACTGAATGTTGATTTGGCCGCTGGCCAGGAAGCCCACGTGCGCGTGCATGCACAGCTCGGTCCCGACAATCTCCTTCAGGTTTTTCGACCAGCGGAACCCCTGAGGGTACACAATGCGCTTAACCCGCGCGTTGCCGGTGGGCACCACGTCAACTTGCACGCCGCCTACTTCGCGGCGGGTGGCGCCCTTCAGCGGGCCCAGGAGAGAGGAAGTATTCATGCCCCAACCTACGCATTAAAGCGCATACCGCAACGAGGAGCTTTGCCCCGGCAGGCGCCTGGGCCAGCACCAAGTCGGGAAGCTGTTCAGGCGCCCAAGCGGCCATTCATCTCCCCGTGGCTGCGGCCACGACCTAGGCCACGGGGACACGTTATTTGGTGGTGGCGGCCACGGGTGCTACCACAAGGGCCGTGTTGCCGGGCAGCGGGACCTCGCGCGAGGTTTCAAACTTCCCGGCTTCGGGCGCGGTTTCCTCCACGCGGCGCTGCACAATGCGCAGGCGCTGGCCGTCCACGTTGAGCACGGCCAGGTCGAAACTGGTGCCGGAAGAAGCCTGGTAGCTGCGGAAGCCTAGGAGCATGCCGCTGGGAAAACCGGCCTGCTTGGCTTTCTCGGCATTTACCACGTCGGGCTTGCCGGCAAATTTGCCCAAATCTAGGTCCATTGGTTTGCTGCCTTCCAGCAGCAGGTGGGCGCTGGTTTTCGGGTGGCTGGGGTCGTCCGGGTCCGGAGCTGGCTTGAAGCGGAAGGACATTTTTAACGTTTCCGCTTCGCGCAGCACCGGAGCCGCTGGGGCCGGCGCCACGGCCACGGCATCGGCTGGCGCCGCCGCTGAATCGGCCGAGGCGGACGGGCCGGCAACCGGGGTTTCGGCCGGCGCTGGAGCCGTGGGGGTAGAAGTAACGGGAGCGGTTTGGTTGCAGCCAGCCAGCAACACGGCCGCGCCAAAGGCCAGAAACGAGCGTTTCATCCAGAAAAAGTAAAGGTTTTTGCTGGCGTAAGGTTAAGCATAATTACTGGGTCTTTGCAGCGCCTGGGAAGTTTTTCGCCGCTTTGCCCGCACCAACTGGCTACTCGGCGCAACCGCTGGGCACAAAAAAACCCTGCTGACTGGCAGCAGGGTTTTCGAATGCGCTGCCGAAACGGCGCTGCTTGCTAAAGGGCCTTAGCGGCGGCCGCGGTAGCCGTAGTAGTGCCGGGGGGCATAGTAGCGGCGCGGCGGGGCGTAGTAAGTGCGTGGCGCGTAGTACGGCGCGGGCACCACCACTACCGGGGGCGGGGGCACGGCGTAGACCACGGCGGGCCGGGGCGGGTAATACTGGTAGCGAGGCCCGTAGTAGGCACGGGGCGGCGGGTATCCCAGCCCAACCCGTACGCTCACTTGAGCGGTGGCCGCGTGGCTGCCCAGCAACAACAGGCACAGCCCCAACGCGAAAAACATTGATTTTGTCCGCATGATAGTTGACGCCAAAGCGCTTTAATGGGTGAAAGGATGGATAAGTGTGGGTTGGACGCCAAACCAGCAATTGGGTTTAATGCCTGCTCCCGCTTTCCTCCTTTGCCACAAGCTGCCCCGTCAGGCGCCGCTTTTCAGCCGGCAAAACCCGCTTACTTCTTGCGGTACTCGGCGTTTAGGTACGCCAGCACGGGCGTGGTGATGTCGAGGTTTTTCTCGCCGTAGGCAATGGTGCCGCTGGGGGCCGCAATCAGAATCAGCTTGTAGCCCTTGGACTTGCCGTAGGCCTCCACCTTGTTGTTCACGCTGGCCAGCACGCTCTGGGTCAGCTTGGCTTCTTCTTCCTGGGCCTGGGCCTGGAGTTGCTGCTGGCGCTGGCCTACTTCCTGCTGCTGGGCCTGCAGCTTCTGCTCGGTGGCGGCGCGCTGCTCGGCGGTGAGGGTCGGGGCCTGCTTCTGGTAGGCTTCCACGGCTCCCTTGAAGCTAGCCAGCATGTTCTGGTTTTGGCGTTCCCAGTTGCGGGCTTTGCTCTCGAAGGCCTTGCGGGCGTCTTTCATGCCCTGGTAGCCATCGAGCATCTTGCCTGATTCCACGAAAGCAATTTTACCGTCGAAGCTGCCCGTTGCGGCCAGCGTGGTCACGGCAGCGGCGGCAGTGGTTGGGCTGGTGGCGGGGGCGGCCGTCGTGTCGGCCGTGCTCAGGTCTGGCGAGGCCATTACGGCCACGGATTTGTCGGTGGCAATGGCCGGAGCGGCCAAGGGGCGGCTGAAATGCAAGAAATACAGACCCGCCACGGCGAGGGCCAGCACAATGTTAATGGTTAGCTGAATGGGGTTTTTCATTGACAACGAAGATGAGGAAAGGACAAAAGTAAGCAGGTCGTAGGAACGCGCCACGGCGCGTTCAATCGTTGGACTGGCCTGGCCACAGTTTGGCGCGGGGCCCCTAACCATAAGCCGATGCATGAGGCAAGTTCGTAACTCGCTTTGGCGCGGCGGCCAGCCCGGCCAGGGCACCTGCCAGGCGCCGAACGCGCCGTGGCGCGTTCCTACTCCGGCACCGCAATGTGCAGCAGCGCGTCGCCTTGGTTCACCACCGGCATGTGGTTTAGCCCGATGACGTAGCCACTCAGCGGCGACTCCAGCCGCACGGCCTGCTGCCCGTACGGGTCGGCCACGGAGCCGTAAATCTGGCCCTTCTCCACAAACTGCCCGTTTTCCACGTGGGCCCGAAACAAGCCGGCAAACCGCGCCCGCAGCCACGTATGCCGCCGACACACAATGCCGGGCCGGGCCGGCGCCGGCGCCGCGGGCCCCATGCCCAAGTGGTGCAACACCCGCAAAGTGCCCGTCACGGCTTCCTCAATGCCGGGCTCGTCCAGCCGCAGGCTCTCGCCGGTTTCGAACACGATGATGCGCTTGCCCTGCCGCTGCGCGGCCTCCCGCAACGACCCCGGCCGCAGGGCCGCGTGCAGCGTAAACGGCGCCGCAAAAGCCGCCGCCAGCGCATCAATCTCCGGGTCGACGCCCAACAAACAGCGCACCTGCGGGAAGTTGGCCCGCGCCGCACCGCCGGTGTGGAAATCGATGCCGTAATCAATCAGGGGCATGATTTCGCGCATGAAGCGGTGCGCCACGCGCCCGGCCAACGACCCGCGCGGAAACCCCGGAAAAGAGCGGTTCACGTCCTTGCCATCGGGCACTTCGCGGCTAAAATTCAGAAAGCCGTAAATGTTGAGAATGGGGATGGCCACGACGCTGCCCCGCAACGGCTGCAGCAACTCGCGCCGCACCAGCCGCCGGATGGTTTCGATGCCGTTTACTTCGTCGCCGTGCATGCCGGCCATCAGCAGTAGCGTGGGGCCGGGCTCGGCGGCGCGCAGCACGTGCACCGGCACGTCAATCACCGTGCCCGAAGGCAATTTGGAAATCACCAGCCGCGTCAGCACCCGCTCACCGGGCTGAATGGTGAGGCCGTTGAGGTGCATTGGAGCGGCGGTTGGGGGCATAGGCAGTGAAGTGAACGTCGATTTCCCCTCCCTTTTTAAGGCGGGGACGCTGGCGCGAAGCGGCAGCTGGGGTGGTGAGGCCGTTGAACGGGTTGCGTAAGGCCCGCTCAAACATTGTTGAACGACTTGCGCCTGCTTCGTTCCAGCATCGTTAGCTACGCTGACCTTCGGCTCAATGGACTCCCTGCGGTGCCACCACCTCCGTCCGAGCCCGCGGCTCCAACATCCCCTCCTTGAAATAAGGAGGGGGGTTTACCGTTCGGCTTACTTTCCCACCGGCACGTCCGACTGCGCATCCACGGGCTGGCTTTCGCTCTTCTTGCCTTTGGGCTTGGCTTTTTTGCGCTCCATCAGGTTAGCGGTGTATTCGATGATGCGGCCGGCGATGTCCAGCTTGGTGGCTTTCTCGATGCCCTCCAGGCCCGGCGAGGAGTTCACTTCCAGCACCAGCGGGCCGCGCTTGCTTTGCAGCATGTCGACGCCGGCAATGCCCAGGCCCAGGGCTTTGGTGGCCAGCAAGGCCGCGGCCTTCTCGGCGCGGCTCAGCTTGACCAGCGTGCCCACGCCGCCGCGGTGCAGGTTCGAGCGGAACTCGCCCTCCTTGCCTTGGCGCTTCATGGCGCCTACCACTTCGCCGTCCACCACGAACGCACGCAGGTCAGCGCCCTTGCTTTCGGCAATAAACTCCTGCACAATGATGCGGGCCTTGAGGTTGTGGAAGGCCTCGATGACCGACTGCGCCGCCTTTTCGGACTCGGCCAGCACCACGCCCAGGCCTTGGGTCCCTTCCAGCAGCTTGATGATGACCGGGGCGCCGCCCACCTGCTGCACCATGGCCGGCACGTCGGCTGAGAAGTTGGTGAAAGCGGTTTTGGGCATGCCCACGCCGGCCCGGCTCAGGATTTGCATCGAGCGCAGCTTGTCGCGCGAGCGCACAATGGCCTGGCTTTCCACGGCGGTGCGCACCTTCATCATCTCGAATTGCCGCACCACGGCCGTGCCGTAGAACGTGACCGAAGCGCCAATGCGCGGAATGATGGCGTCGAAGCCCTCGAGCCGCTCGCCTTGGTAAATGATGCCGGGGTGGCCTTTTTCCAGCACCAAGTTGCACTGCAAGTGGTCGACGACCACGGCTTCGTGGCCCCGCGAGGCGGCAGCTGCCACCAGTCGCTGGGTGGAATATGATTTCGGCTCACGTGAGAGAATGGCCAGTTTCATCTTGGTGAAATGGTGAAATGGTGAACTGGTGAGGTGTGAGGCGGCGAGGCATAAGTTTGATGTTTTGACGGCACGGAATGCGCCGGTTGCGCAAGCAGAACACCAAACTCATCACCTCACACCTCACCATTTCACCACAAACTACGGCACAAACCAGCTCAGGGCCCGGCGCGGCGGGCGGCGGCCTGGGCCAGCGCTTTGTAGGACAGGTTGCGTTTGGCCACGTCCACCACGAAGCGGCCCTGGCGCAACAAGCTGCGGCCCAGCAGCACCGGGTATTTCATGTCGGACCGGTCAGAAAGCGAAAAGTCGGCCTCAAAGTTTTCGCCGTACAACTGCACCACGGCCCGAATGACGTACCGCTCCTGCACTTCGCCGTTGGAGGAGCGAATGTCGCGCAGCTCAAAAGCGGTGAAGGCGAGGGGCCGCCCGTCGGCATCGGCGTGGCCGGGGTCGAGCAGCCGCACCATCAGCACGGGGCGCTGCTTGGCGTCGGTTTCGATGTGAATGTCGGTGCAGTGAATGGCGCT
>DASVTG010000649.1:0-10197 GCA_036387695.1 Hymenobacter sp.
CGTTTCCTGTTGGCGGGCCAGCATCAGCTGCTCCACGCGGGCTTCCTGGTCGGCGGTGAGGCCAAGCTCCTTGGCCATTTTGGCGGCTTTGTGGTCGGCTTTCTGCGCAGGGGTTTTGTGGTCGCCTTTGCCTTTGTGGGCCTTCACGGAAGTGCGGGCGGCGGGGGCAGTTTGGGCAAAGCTGGTGCCGGCGGTGTTCAGGGCCAAGGCGGCGAGGAGAAGCAAGGTCTTTTTCATGGGGAAGTGAGAAGGAGAAACGGGTGAGTTGGCGGCGAAACGATGGGTTGGTTTCACTTGCCAGGGTATTTGCAAGCCGTATGCCAAGAACGAAGCGCGAGCGGCGGCGGGGCAGAAAGTCGACCAATGGCCTCGTTTCACCTATAAAGCCGGGCTGTTACTCCGGCGTTTGGCGGGCCTGGCCCCCGGCGCGGCGCTCGCGCAGCTTGTCGCGTTGCTGGTCTTTGAACTCGTCGAACTTGGCGTATTGGTCGGCCGTGAGCACGGCCCGAACTTGCTGGTCGTATTTGGCCTGGGTGGCTTTCAGTTGCGGCCCCACGCCTTGGCGGCGGCCGGCGCCGCGCTGGCCCCGGAAACCGGCCATTTCCTGGCGCTGGGCCAGCAGAATGGCTTGCAATTTGGTTTGCTGCTCGCCGGTCAGGCCCAGCTCCTTGGTCAGAAATTGCGTGCGGCGGGCCACTTGCACCTCCGGCGAAACTTGCGACTTGGTGGAAGCTTGCGCGGGAACCGCCGAAGACTGCGCGGCGCCAAGGCCGGGAATGGCCGCTGCGGCCGCTAGAAAAAAGAGGAATTTTTTCATGGTAAATCGAGAAGATGGAACACCGGCTTGGACGCGCCAACCCGCGCCGGGTTTAAGCAACACCTTGGCCGGCGCGGCCGCTTAGGCCACCGCTACGCACGGGCCTAAAATGGGTTTGGAGCGAATTTGCTGCCTATATTTCGGGCCCTTCGCTGCCGCTGCTCACGCTTTCCATTGCTGAAGCGCGAAGCAGGGTTGTTTTCACGGTCTCTTTTATTTCACACTTCTTCTTTCTTCACACCTAACACATGGCAAGTATTTTCGCCAAAAAACCCCTGGCTGTGCTCTTGGGCGAGGCCAATTCTTCCGGGCACGGCGCGCTGAAGCGCACGCTGGGCGCCGGCAACCTGGTGGCCCTGGGCGTGGGCGCCATCATCGGCGCCGGCCTGTTTGTGCGCACCGCCAACGCGGCGGCGCAGGCCTCGGGCCCCGGCGTGACGCTGGCGTTCATCCTGGCGGCGTTCGGTTGCGTGTTCGCGGGCTTGTGCTACGCCGAGTTTGCGGCCATGATTCCCATCGCCGGTTCGGCCTACACCTACGCCTACACCACCATGGGCGAGTTTGTGGCCTGGGTTATCGGCTGGGCCCTGATTATGGAATACGCCCTGGGCGCGGCCACCGTGAGCATTGCCTGGAGCGAATACCTGAACAAGCTCCTGGAAGTCTTTGGCACCACCATACCGTACAATCTCAGCCATTCGCCCTTCGAGCACGCGCTGGTAAACGGGGTGGATACCCGGGGCCTCATCAACCTGCCCGCCCTGCTCATCATCGTGGCGCTGAGCTTGTTGCTGGTGAAGGGTACGCAGGAGTCGGCCTTGTTCAACGCCGTGGTGGTGGTGCTCAAAACCGCCATCGTGCTCATTTTTATCGCCGTGGGCTGGCAGTTCATCAACCCCGCCAACCACACGCCCTACCTGATTCCGGCCGATGCCGTGGTGAAAAACGCCGCCGGCGAAGTGGTGCGCACCTACGAGGGCTGGAACAAACACGGCCTGGGCGGCATCTTTGGCGGGGCCGCCATTGTGTTCTTTGCCTTCATCGGTTTCGACGCCGTGAGCACCGCCGCGCAGGAAGCCAAAAACCCCAAGCGCGACATGCCCATTGGCATTCTGGGTTCGCTGGCCATTTGCACGGTGTTGTACATCCTGTTCGGTCACGTGCTGACGGGCGTGGCTAACTGGCGCGAATTTGCCGACCCGGCCCTGGGCGGCGAGGCTTCGGTGGCCTACGCCATCCGGGCCCACATGCCCGGCTACGGCTGGCTGGCCACGGCCGTGACCTGCGGCATTCTGCTCGGCTTCACTTCGGTTATCCTGGTGATGCTCATGGGCCAAAGCCGCGTGTTCTTCTCCATGGCCAAGGATGGCCTGATGCCCAAAGCCTTCTCGGAACTGCACCCCAAGTTCAACACGCCCTACAAATCCAACCTCATGCTGATGGTGTTCGTGGGCTTGTTTGCGGCCTTTGTGCCCGGCTCGCTGGCCGGCGACCTGACCTCCTTTGGCACCCTGCTGGCCTTCGTGCTGGTGAGCATCGGCGTGTGGATTATGCGCCGCTCCGACCCCGACCAGCCCCGGCCGTTCCGCTCGCCGCTCTCCTCGCCCAGCTTCCCGCTGGTGCCCGTGATGGGCGCCCTGGTGTGCACGGCCCTGATTGCCAGCCTCGACTCCTTCACCTTGCAGGTGGCCTTGGGTTGGATGCTGCTCGGCTTCATCGTGTACTTCATCTACGGCCGCAAAAACTCCATGCTCCAGAAGGGCGTGGTGGTGGTGCCCACGGAGATGGACGAAGCCGCCTTCGTTACGCCCGACAAAGACAACCTGTAGCGTTTGTCGCCGTTTGGTTTGCTAAAAAGCCCCGCCAGCTCTGGTGGGGCTTTTTTGTGGTCTGCTCATTTCGCGGCCGCCGCTTTTACCTCGCTTTGCAGTTTGAGGACTTTGTCGCCGTTCTCCTGCACGATGACCAGGGCGGGGTCGTCGGCGGAGCCGTTGCGATGAATTTCGGAGCCCTTGATGGTGCGCGAAATCGGCTCTTTGTGCACCGATTCTATTTTGCCGGTCGCCGTGCCGGTGCCGTATTTCCAGGTGACTTTGGTGCCTTTGCGCATGGAATAATGGGAGAGTAAGGGTGGAAAATGATATAGCCAGCAACCCGCTGGTTCATTATTACTTGCATTATGGCCTAACCGTTGCCAGCGCAACAGTTGAAGCCCTACATTTGAGAACAAATGAGAATAAACGCCGACTATTTTGGCGTATTTCTTACTTCCCGACTGAGCATTTGGATGAAAACTTCTACTTCTAGGTTGCCTTTGGCGGCGCTGCTGGCGCTGGCGGGTACCGGGGCCTGGGCCCAGCCGGGCACGTTCCCCCGCAACGGCGTGTACGACCAGCGGCCCGGCGTGTTTGCCTTCACCCACGCCACGCTGTACACTGATTACCAGACCAAAATCAGCGACGGCACGCTGCTGGTGCGCGACGGCAAAGTGGTGGCCGCCGGCCCGGCGGCCAGCGTAAAAATCCCGGCCGGCGCGGTGGTGCAGGACGTGCGCGGCAAGTTCATTTACCCCGGCTTCGTGGACGTGTACACCACCTACGGCGTGCCTATGCCAGTGGCGGCTGCCCGCCAAGGCCGCCGCGACGCCGGCCCCCAGTTCGAGAGCCAGAAAACCGGGGCCTACAACTGGAACCAAGCCATACATCCGGAAGTGAGCGCCGCCGAGCTGTTCAAAATCAACGAAGAGCAAGCAGGCGCTTACCGGGCGCTGGGTTTCGGGGCAGTGCTCACGCAGCCCGCCGATGGCATCATGCGCGGCACCGCAGCGCTAGTCAGCTTGAACACCAACCGCCGAGAACAAGAGGTAATGCTGCTCGAGAAGGCGGCTACCGGCTTGTCTTTCGACAAAGGCACCAGCACCCAGGACTACCCCGGCTCGCTGATGGGCAGCATCGCGCTGCTCCGCCAAACTTACCTCGACGCGCAGTGGAACCAGCGCAACCCCCGGCGCGAGCAGAACCTCTCGCTGCAAGCCCTGAGCCAGCAAAAAGCGCTGCCGGCCATCTTCCAGGTAAACGACAAGCTATCGGCCCTGCGCGCCGACAAACTGGGCGACGAGGCCGGCCAGCAGTACATCATCAAAGGCCGCGGCGACGAGTACCAGCGCCTCAACGACCTAAAAAAGACGGGCGCCACCTTCGTGCTGCCCCTCAATTTCCCCGATGCCTACAACGTGGACGACGTGTACGACGCCCTGCGCATCCCGCTTGAAGACCTCAAGCACTGGGAGCTGGCCCCGGCCAATGCCGCCCGCCTCAGCCAGGCCGGCGTGCCGTTTGCCCTCACAGTGGCCGACCTCAAGGACAAAAAGAAGTTTCTGCCCAACCTGCGCAAAGCCGCGCAATACGGCCTGAGCGAAACCGCCGCCCTGCGCGCCCTCACCGAAACGCCCGCCCGTTTGCTCCGGGCGCAGGACCGCATTGGCGCGCTACGCCCGGGCATGGAAGCGAATTTCATCGTCTGCTCGGCGCGGTTTCTGGCCGACGACAACGTGCTGCTCGATAACTGGGTGCAAGGCGAGCGGTACCAACTCAGCACCGTGCCGGCCGACTACCGCGGCGTGTACAAGTTGAATTTGGCGACTACTAATAAGGTGTTGAAAAACGAGGCTGGGGTGAGCACCGACATGTTCATGCTCATTCAGGGCAAGCCCGAAGCGCCGGAGTTGAAGATTGTACCCACGGCCGGCGATACCATCAGCGGCAGCGCCACGGTAACCAGTGACTTGGCCACCCTGGTATTCAGTACCAAACCCAAGGCAAAAGGCAAGGCCGCACCCAGCGCAGCGCCCGGCCAAGACGGCTTGGTGCGCCTTAGCGGCTTTTATACGCAGGAAGGGCGCGTATTTCAGGGCGACGGCTTGCTGGCCGACGGCACGCCGGTAAAATGGCGCGCCGCCCGCCAGGAAGAAGCCACCCGCGCCGCCAAGCGCGACTCGGCTAAAGTGGTGCCGCCGCCCGTGTTGGGCAGCGTCACGTTTCCCTTCGCAGCTTACGGCCGGACGGCCATGCCCAGCCAGCAGCCTACGCTCATCAAAAACGCCACGGTGTGGACCAGCGAGGCCGCCGGCAAATTGGAGAGCACCGATGTGTTGCTCGAAAACGGTAAAATCTCGAAAATTGGCAAAAACCTGGCTTTGCCCAAAGGCGGCCGCAGCATCGACGGCACGGGCAAGCACCTCTCGCCGGGCATCATCGACGAGCACTCGCACATTGCCGTGGCCGGCGGCGTGAACGAAGGCACCCAGGCCGTGACCAGCGAAGTGCGCATCGGCGACGTGGTGGACAACGAAGATGTGGGCATTTACCGCGACCTGGCCGGCGGCGTGGTGGCGGCGCAGCTGCTGCACGGCTCGGCCAACCCCATCGGCGGGCAGTCGGCGCTGGTGAAAATGCGCTGGGGCGCCACACCCGAGGACATGCAAATTGCGGGCGCGCCGGGCTTCATCAAGTTTGCGCTGGGCGAAAACGTGAAGCAAAGCAACTGGGGCGAACAGAACGTGCTGCGCTTCCCGCAAACGCGCATGGGCACCGAGCAGGTGTTTGTGGACGCTTTCACCCGGGCCAAAGAGTACGAGAGGAGCCTGGCCGCCTACAACAAGCTGGGCAAGGGCAAACAGAAAAGCACCGAAGGCCCCCGGCGCGACCTGGAACTGGACGCCCTGGTGGAAATCCTGAACCGCCAGCGTTTCATCACCTGCCACAGCTACGTGCAAAGCGAAATCAACATGCTGCTGGGCGTGGCCGACCGCCTCGGCTTCAAGGTGAACACCTTCACCCACATTCTGGAAGGCTACAAAGTGGCCGACAAGATGAAAGCCCACGGCGCCAACGCCAGCACGTTCTCGGACTGGTGGGCCTATAAGAACGAGGTGAAAGATGCCATTCCATATAACGCCGCCATCATGACGCGGGCCGGGCTCAACGTGGCCATCAACTCAGACGACGCCGAGATGAGCCGCCGCCTCAACCAGGAAGCCGCCAAAACCGTGAAGTACGGCGGCTTGACCGAGGAAGAAGCCCTGCGCCTCGTCACCATCAACCCGGCCAAGATGCTGCACCTCGACGCCAAAATGGGCTCCATCAAAGTGGGCAAAGACGCCGACGTGGTGCTTTGGACCGATAACCCGCTCAGCATCTACGCCAAGCCCGAGTACACCTTCGTGGACGGCCGCGAAATGTTCAGCCTGACCGCCGACGCCGCCTTGCGGGCCGACATTCAGAAGGAGCGGCAGCGGCTGGTGCAAGCCATGCTGCTGGCCAAGAAGGGTGGAGCCCCCACCCAAATGGCTTCGAGCAAGCCTCAGGGCCTGTGGCATTGCGACACCATCGGCGAAGAAAAAGACCTAGCTAAATAGTATTCTCATGCGCATTCTTCTTACGCTCGCATTAGCTAGCACCGCCTGCGCCGCCTGGGCCCAGGTGCCCACGCCGGCCCCGGCTCAGGCCAAACCCGTGCTCATCACCGGGGCCACGCTGCACGTGGGCAACGGCACCGTGGTGCCCAATGCCGCCGTGGCGTTCGACAAAGGCCGCCTGACGTACGCCGGCCCCGCCGCGGGTTTTACCCGGGACCGCGCCGGCTACGAAACCATTGACGCCACCGGGCAGCAACTTTACCCCGGCCTGATTGTGCCCAACACGACCTTGGGCCTGACCGAAGTGGAGTCCATCCGGGCGACGGTGGACGAGCAGGAGGTGGGCCCGCTCAACCCCAATGTCCGGGCCCTGATAGCCTATAATACGGACTCCGACATTCTGCCCACCGTGCGCACCAACGGCGTGCTGCTGGCCCAAACCACGCCCCGCGGCGGCCTGCTGGCCGGCCAAAGCAGCGTGGTGCAGCTCGATGCCTGGAACTGGCAGGACGCCGTGGTGCGCGCCGACGACGGCCAGCACCTAACCTGGCCCCAAATGGTGTTTCGCAACAACCCCAACGAAGACGCCGCCGTGCTCGACCGCCGCCAGAAGGCCCGTGAAACCCAGCTGCGCGATTTGGAACAACTCTTCGGCGAAGCCAGCGCCTACCGCAAGCTGCCCGCCGGCCGCCCGGAAAACCTGCGCCTGGCGGCGCTGGCCGGCATTTTCGACGGTTCCAAAACGCTGTACCTGCACGCCGACTACGGCAAGGAAATCATCGAAGCCGTGCGCTTTGCCCGCCGCCTGGGCGTGCAGAAGCTGGCCGTGGTGGGCGCCCGTGACGCGTGGATGGCCCTCGATTTCCTGAAGCAAAACGACGTGAGCGTGGTGGTGTCGCGCATTCACGCCCTGCCCCGGCGCGACGCCGACGACTACGACCAGCCCTACAAGCTGCCCGCGCAACTGCAAGCCGCCGGCGTCCGCTTCTGCCTCGATTACCAAGGTGACCAGGAAACGGCCGGGTCGCGCAACCTGGCTTTTGTGGCCGGCACCGCCGTGGCTTTTGGCCTCACCCCGGAGCAGGCCCTCACGGCCGTCACGCTCACCACGGCGCAAATAATGGGCGTTGACAAAGACTACGGTTCCCTTGAGGCCGGCAAAAGCGCCACCCTGGTGCTGAGCAAGGGCGACCTGCTGGACATGCGCACCAACGCCGTGTCGCGGGCATTTATCGACGGCCGCAGTATCTCTTTGGACAGCAAGCAGACGTATCTGGAAAAGAAATTCCGCGGCAAATACGGCCTATAAACAGGTTGAGCCGCTGCGATTCTATCCGGCTACAACATGCTCCTGAACGCCAGGCCGCGCCGCGCAATCGCGGGCGCGGCCTGGCGTTGTGCTTGGCGCCTGGGGCCAGGTACTTCATCTTTCCCGACGTTCTTTTGCGTACTTCACCCACGTGTGCTTCTTGAATCCTGCGCACCCCCGCCGATGTTTCGATTGCAGTTCCTGCTCCTGTTGCTTCCTTTTTTCTCCCTGGCCCAAACGCCTTTTGTCCCAGATGACCGGGCCTATTATGGGTTGATTGACCGGGGCAGCGGGCGCTGCCTCGACGTGGCCAGTGCCAGCACGGCCAGCGGCGCGCCCGCGGTGCAGTGGGAGTTCACGCACGCCAATAGCCAGCAGTGGCGTTTCGTGCCGCTGCGCGCCGGCAGCGAATACTACCGCATTGAGGCCCGCCACAGCGGCCAGTGCCTCACCGTGAGCAAGGCCGGCGAAAACTCCGCCCTGGTGCAGCGGCCCTTCCAAGGCAGCGCCGAGCAGCAGTGGCGCCTGGTGCCGGCTGGCCCGGTTGGCAGCTACCAACTCGAAAACAAGTCCGAAGGCCGGTGTGCGGCCTTGGCTTCGGCCGACAAGTTCAACGGCACCGCCGTGCTGGCCCAAAAAGGCAACGGCCGCGCCAGCCAGCAATGGCGCCTGTTTCGCCTGCGGCTGAACGTGCTGGAGGGCCCGTCGGCGTTCGGCCCTCCGGAGCCCCTGGCCGGCACGGTGAACACGCCCGGCAATGAGGTGCACCCGCTGTTGAGCCCCGACGGCAACACCCTGTATTTTGCCCGGACCAAGTTTGCGGGCAACATCGAAGGCAACACCGAATCGGGCGATGCGTGGATGAGCAAAAGCGCCGACCAGGGCAAAACCTGGGGCCCGGCCACGCGCCTCGACGCCATCAACACGCCCCAAAACAACGAAGTGGTGGCTGCCACAGGGGCCGAAGGCCGTACGCTTTTCGTGCGCGGCACCTACGAGGCCAACGGCTTTCGGGACGAAGCCCTGAGCAAAGCGAGCCGTGACGCGGCCACGAGTGGTTCAGCCAAAGGCGTGCGGCCCGAGCCGGTGCGCGTGGGCAATTACTACACGGCGGTGCCGGGCGCGGGCTTTTTTTTGAGCAAGGACGCGCAAATCATGTTGCTTTCCCTGGAGCGAGGCGACTCCGAGGGCGGCAACGACATCTACCTGAGCCGGCCCGATGCCAGCGGCAACTATTCGGAGCCCACCTCGCTGGGGCCGGTGCTGAACTCGCCGGGGTTTGACTTTGCTCCCTGGCTGGCGGCCGACAACAAAACCCTTTATTTTGCTTCTTACGGCCACATGGGGTACGGCTCGGCCGACTTGTTCGTGAGCCAGCGCCTCGACGAGAGCTGGACCCGCTGGAGCGAGCCCCGCAACCTGGGCCCGGTGCTCAACGGGTCGGGCTTCAATGCCTACCTAGCCCTCGCGCCCGACGGCGAGACGGCCTATTTCTCGTCGTCGACCACCCCCAACGGCACCAAAGACCTTTACCGCACCGGCCGGCCCATGCCTCCTGACTCGCTGGCCCCGCCCGTGGCCGTGGTTCCGGATGCTTCGGTCCGGGTCTATGTGAGCGGGCGAGTGCTCGACGCGCGCACCCGCCAGCCCGTGCCGGGGGCCGTCGTGAAGGCCAATTTGCTGGCCAACGCCGCCGGCGTTCAGTTCAACGCCACCAACCGGGCCGACAATACCGGCGGCTACCAGCTGTCGCTGCTGCCAGGCAAGTACTTTCTATCGGCCACAGGCGGCGGCTTTCTCACCGTGGGCGACACGTTGGTGGCCGCTGGCTCGCCTCGGCGCGATTTGCTGCTGCTGCCGGCTGCCGTGGGCGCCAAGCTCGATTTGCCCACCATCATTTTTGCGCAAGGCAAAGCCGGCTTGCTGGGTTCGTCCTACGCCGAGCTCAACCGCCTCGCCATTGCCCTGCAAGCCAGCCCCGGCACGGAAGTGCGCCTGGAAGGCCACACCGACAACGTGGGCCCGGCCGACAAGAACCAGCAGCTCTCCGAAGACCGGGTGGCGGAGGTGAAGCGCTACTTGGTGGGCCGGGGCGTGAACGAAAACCGCATTGCCACCGTGGGCTTTGGCGGTTCCCGGCCCAAGTTTTCCAACGAGCGCGAGGAAACGCGCCGCCTAAACCGCCGAGTGGAGCTGGTTATCGTGAAATAAGGGCTTCACGAGGCGCGCTTCGGGCGCCTCGCTGTTCGGATTAACCAGAGGAAAGCATCACTGCTCTTATTATATAAGAGTGCAGAAGGCGCGCTTGCGCTCACTATTCCCGTGCCCGTGTTTGGGCCTGCACCAGCGCCTCAGATACCGCCTGGGCTCATTAAGACCAGACGCGGCTATGCGCGCAGCCGCCCGGAGGCAGGAGAGCGGGTAGCCGGTGCCTACTGGGCAATGGCCGCGGCCGCGCCGGCCCGGCCTGCTCAGTAGGCGGGGCTTGCCCTACGAGAGAGGTTATTGCAGAGCAAACTAGCTTTTCCAAAGGGCCTTGCCGACACCGGACCCTGGCGATTTCGGGGTGAGTGCAATTGCAAATCACATTAAACTCGACAATTCTGGCGGCGACCTCATCTTTATAAAAGGTAATGTTTGGGCAGGGGCTTTAAG
>DASVTG010000650.1:0-5176 GCA_036387695.1 Hymenobacter sp.
CCGCCGAAGCCACGCAGTTTCGGGGGTGCACGTTTGAAGACAAGCCCTACGCGGGGCGGCCGGCCATGGGGCCTTTCCTGCTGTTCTCGCACCAGCACGCGCGCCAGATGAGCTTCACCAACTGCCACTTCGTGGGCACGCACGACTACTTCGTGCACGCCACGCCGTGGCGCGGCGACTCGGCGGGCTTTGTGTTTCGCGGCTGCGATTTTGTGGCCAACCAGGCCCGTCCGCCGCAGGGAGCCCAAGACTACCTCGGCGGTGCCATTTTCACGGGCCGTAGCGTGTTTCGGGATGGGCCGCGCCGCACTGCGCCGGTGCGCACCGAATTCCACTTGGGCAGCGACACGGTGGCGGCCCGCACCGCATTGCTGGCTCCTGGGCGGCTCGAATTCCTGTCGCGCAACGCCTATTACCTCGTGCAGGGCAAGTTCGACGTGGGCCGGCAGCCCGTCCGCCCGCAAGACTCGGCCCGGGTGGTGGTGGGGGCCGCCAACGTGCTGGCCTTGCATGCAAAAGCACCCGGCGCGACCGAGCTATACATTGGCCCCTCCTCCCGGGTCATCGTCAAAAAGGACGGTGCCTTGGAGCTGCGGCGCTACACCAGAATAGTGGTGGCAGGCCGCCTGGAGGTGGAAAAAGGCGCGTATTTCTATTCCGACCCGGAGGCCACTGTCAGCACCGTGGGCCGCGGCATGCTGCTGGTGTCACCCGGTGCCTTGCGCACCAAGCACCCCACGCTGGCGGTGGAGTAATAGGGCACTGGCCAATTGGAATTCAGTTCAGGGCTTTTTTGTGGCCGGGAAACGGCGGGCTTGCTCGGCCACGTAGAAGGCGGCTTCCTGGCGGTAGGCCTCGTGGTTCCAGGTGGGCACCACGGCGGCGGCCTGCCGGGCGGCTTGCTCTACCACATCGGCCTGCACGGGCAGGAGTACGGTGGCGGTAGAATCGGTCAGCAGAGCGAGGTAGGCCCGCTGCAGCAGGGTTTCAAGGCGCAAAATCTCGGCCTGGCCCGCCCACGGTAGCGTTGGGATAGCAGTGCGCAAGCGTGGAAACAAACGTCCGCGGTAGCTTGCCTGGGGCACTTCAGGCAGCCGGTTTGTCGTGGGTTGGGCCTGTGCATGCACTTTTGAAAACCCTGCGGAAAGAAGGCAAGCGAATAAGAACGGCTTCAGGTGAGAAATGGGCATGAGGTCGTCAGTAAACATACAGGGAAAGTTGCCAAGCTGGGCACGCTTAGCTTCAGCGTAAGGATAGGCTATCAGTAAGAGTTTCGATGCCGACCGGGCAGTAGCGCGACCGTGCCCGGCCTGTGTACACACTGCGGTCTACACTAGTCCTCAGCTTCCCAGAAACTGCCTCAGGTAGGGGGCCGTGCGGCTTTCCTTCACCTTGGCCACGTCTCGGGGTGCGCCCGCCACCACCACGCGCCCGCCTTCCTCGCCCGCGCCGGGGCCGATGTCGATGACCCAGTCGGAGCCGGCCACTACGCGCATGTCGTGCTCTACTACGATGACGGTGTTGCCGGCTTCCACCAAGCCTTCGAGCTGCAGCATGAGCTTTTCCACGTCGGAGGGGTGGAGGCCGGTGGTGGGCTCGTCCAGAATGTAAAGCGAGTTGCCGCGGCCAATGCGCTGCAGCTCCGTGGCGAGCTTGATGCGCTGGGCCTCGCCGCCGCTGAGCTCGGTGGCGGGCTGGCCGAGGCGCAGGTAGCCCAGGCCCACTTCGCGCAGCACCGTGAGGGCGCGGTGGATGGGCGCTTCATCGGCAAAGAACTCCCAGGCGTCGTCCACGGTCAGGCCCAGTACTTCGGCGATGTTCTTGTCGCGGTACTGGATTTCGAGGGTTTTGGCATTGTAGCGGGCGCCGTGGCACACGGAGCAGGGCGCGTACACGCTGGGCAGGAACAGCAGCTCCACCATCACGAAGCCTTCGCCCTGGCAGGTTGAGCAGCGGCCCTTGGCTACGTTGAAGGAGAAGCGCCCGGCATCGTAGCGGCGCTTTTTGGCGGCTGGGGTGGCGGCGAAGAGCTTGCGCACGTGGTCGAACAAGCCGGTGTAGGTGGCCATGTTGGAGCGCGGTGTGCGGCCAATGGGCTTCTGGTCGACGCGCACCAGGCGCTTGATGCCTTCCATGCCGCCGGTGATTTGCCCTTCGGTTGAATTAGGAATTAAAAATGAAGAATTAAAAATTTCGTCCTCGAAGTCTTCGTCACTTTTTAATTCTTCATTTTTAATTCCTAATTCCTCCGCCACCAGCTCCACCAGCACCTGGCTCACGAGGCTGGATTTGCCCGAGCCCGACACGCCCGTGACCGTGGTGAACACGCCCAGCGGAAACTGCACGTCGAGCCGGTCGAGGTTGTTGCGCGTCACACCGGCCAGTTTCAGCCAGCCAGTTGGGCGGCGGGGCGTCTGCTCGGGGAAGGCAGAAGTGTCGAAGAGGTGCTCGCGGGTCTGCGAGGCGGCTACTTTCTTCAGGCCTTCAGGCGGGCCGCTATAGAGGATTTCGCCGCCTTTCTCGCCGGCTGCCGGGCCTACGTCCACCAGCCAGTCGGCTTGCCGGATGACGTCCAAATCGTGCTCCACCACAAACAGCGAATTGCCCGCGCCTTTCAATCCGGCCAGTGCCGCGAGCAGCGCTTCCGTATCGGCTGGGTGCAGGCCAGCGGAGGGCTCATCAAGCACGTACACCACGCCAAACAGGTTTGAGTACAGCTGCGTAGCCAGCCGCAGCCGCTGCAGCTCGCCTGGCGAAAGCGTGGGCGTGGCGCGTTCCAAAGACAAATACCCCAGCCCCAAATCCAGCAGCACCGTGAGCCGCGCCGCCAAATCCTCGGCAATGCGCCGGGCCACGATGGCCTGCTCCGGGTGCTCTTTGTCGTGCTTTTGCTTGCCGGCCGTGCCGTTGGCAAAGGGCGCCAGCAAACTCGCCAGGCGCTTCAGCGGCAGCCGCGACATGTCGGCAATGTCAATGCCGGCGAATTTTACCGACAGTGACTCCGGCCGCAGGCGCTTGCCGTGGCAGGTAGGGCAGTCGCTGCCGAGCATGTACTGCGCCACGCGCTTCTTCATCAGCGGGCTGTGGGTGGTGGCGAAGGTGTGCAGCACGTGCCGCTTCACGCCCGTGAAGGTGCCCATGTAGCTGGGCTCCATCTTGCGCTTGAGGGCGTGCTGGGTTTGCTCGGGCGTGAAGCCGGCGTACACCGGCACCACGGGCTGCTCGTCGGTGAACAGTATCCAGTCCCGGTCTTTCTGGGGCAGGTCCTGCCACGGAATGTCCACGTTGTAGCCCATGGTCACGAGGATGTCGCGCTGGTTTTGGCCGCCCCAGGCCTGCGGCCACGCCGCAATGGCTCGCTCCCGAATGGTGAGCGTCGGGTCGGGCACCATGCTTTGCTCCGTGACTTCGTACACCCGGCCCAGGCCGTGGCAGGTGGAGCAGGCGCCTTCCGGCGTGTTCGGTGAGAAGGCTTCGGCGTAGATGATGCCCTGGCCGGCCGGGTAGTCGCCGGCCCGCGAGTACAGCATGCGCAGCAGGTTGGAAAGCGTCGTTACGGAGCCCACCGACGAGCGGGTGCTGGGTGCGCCGCGCTGCTGCTGCAGGGCCACGGCCGGCGGCAGCCCGTCGACGGAATCGACCTCGGGCACGGCCATTTGGTGGAACAGCCGCCGGGCGTAGGGCGACACCGACTCGAGGTAGCGGCGCTGGGCCTCGGCGTAGAGCGTGCCAAAGGCCAGCGAGGATTTGCCCGAACCCGACACGCCGGTGAACACCACCAGCGCGTCGCGCGGCAGGTCCACGTCCACGTTTTTTAGGTTGTGCTCGCGGGCACCGCGCACGCGCACGAAGCCGGTAAAGTCGGTAGGAGAGGAAGTGGACATATTGGGCGGCTGAGAAACGGGTGGAAGGTGCATACGCAGCCGGCCCACGAGCATCCGAAAATTGCCCGCCGAACCCCCCCAACCCCGGCCCGAATACGCCGCCCTTGTGGAAATACCCGCCTACGGCTGCTGCCGGAAGCTGCCGCCGCTGAGCTGCAGCCGCAGGCGCTTGGTGCCCGGCTTGCGGCGGTAGCCACTTTGCGCCAGCCGGTCTTTGTCATCAACAACCAGCTCGTTATCGTCGAAATCGACGCGCAGGGTTTGCTTGCCGGCCTCGTAGGTCATCGGCGCATTGCACAACAGCAGCGAGGAGGTCTTGCCAAAAGCAGGGCTCAGCAGCAGGTAATTGTTCGTGAGCTCAAAAACAAACGCCTCGGACGCATCGCACTGGCTGTCGCCTTTCTCCATGCCCAGCAGCAGGTAGAGCGCCCGGCTAGCCACCGGCAGCGGGTGAATTTCGTTGAAGAAACACTCTTCGTGCAGGGCGTAGGCGCGCAGCTGGCCCGCCGCGTTTTTCCACTGAACGACGGGCCGGTGGATGGTGCCACGCGTGCCGCCCGAGGAATAGGAAAACGTATACACCCGCACGCTGGCGGCATCGGCCGGGCCCACCGTCAGGGCCAGCCCCAGGCCTTTAGCCGCCGCGGCCGATACGGCGTGCGCCCCCAGATAGGCCACCAACTGCCGGGTGGTTTTCGTCAGCAACTGGTCGATTTCCTCGCTTTCGCCTTCGGTGCTGGCTTCGATGACGGCCAGATTTTTCCTGAGTTCAGTGGCCGTGGGAACAATTTTAGCGGCCTGCGCAACCCCCGGTAGCGGGATTGCCAGCCAGGCAACTGCCAGCAGCAGATACACAAGAGTTTTCAGCATAAGAGGCTTTGCAATGAAGCCGAATGGGTGAGGCGCCAAAGCGGCGGCTAAGCTACGGCCGTCGCTGCCAGACTCTTTCGCTACCACCGGGCGCGCCGGCCAGCCGAAGGCCGGGGCAGTCCCCGGCGCCGGTGGGCGCACTACGCGGCATCCTCTGCGTTCTGTTGCCGCAAACTGGCGGAGTTCATGCAGTAGCGCAGGCCGCTGGGCGCGGGCCCATCCGGAAACACGTGGCCCAAATGGCCGCCGCACACGTTGCAGCGCGCCTCAATGCGCTGCATACTGAAGCTTTCGTCGAAGTAATAAGCAATGGCGTTGCGAGCGGCGGGCTGCCGGAAGCTGGGCCAGCCCGAGATAGCGTGGTACTTCTCGTCGGCGGCAAACAGCAGGCTGCCACAGCCGGCGCAAGTGTATTCGCCCGG
>DASVTG010000651.1:0-8984 GCA_036387695.1 Hymenobacter sp.
GCCCAAGCGCTGCCCGCTCAAGGCATCGGCTCGAAGGAAGGACGTATAATCGGAGGGCGTGCTGGCCGGAATGGGCAGCTTGGCGGGGTCGGCCGGGTCGGGGCCTTGCAGCGCGCCGAGCAGCAGGGCGGCGTCGCGCACGGTGCGCGCCATGGGCCCGGCGGTGTCCTGGGTGCTGGAAATGGGAATGATGCCGCTGCGGCTCAGCAGGCCGACGGTGGGTTTGAGGCCCACCAGACCGTTGCACGACGACGGCGACACCACCGAGCCGTCGGTTTCGGTGCCAATGGCGAGGGCGCACAAGTTGGCCGCCGCCGCTACGCCCGAGCCCGAGCTGGAGCCGCTGGTGCTGCGGTCGAGCACGTAGGGGTTGCGGCTTTGGTGGCCGCGGCTGCTCCAGCCGCTCACCGAGTGCGTAGAGCGAAAATTGGCCCACTCGCTCAGGTTGGTTTTGCCCAGCAGCACGGCGCCGGCGGCCCGCAGCTTCTGCACAATAAAGGCGTCTTGCTTGGCCTTGTGCCCCTGCAAGGCCAGTGCACCGGCCGTGGTCATCATCTGGTCGCCGCTGTCAATGTTGTCCTTGATGAGGACGGGGATGCCGTGCAGCGGGCCGCGTAGCTTGCCCGCTTTGCGCTCCTGGTCCAGCCCGTCGGCAATTTTTAAGGCGTCTGGGTTGGTTTCGATGACGGCCTGCAGCATGGGGCCTTGCTCGTTCAGCGCCTTGATGCGGGCCAGGTACTTCTCGCTGAGGCTGCGGGCGGTTTCGGTGCCCTTGGCCATGCGGTCCTGCAAGTCGGCCACGGTGGCTTCGTGCAGGGCAAACGCCTCGGCTTCGGCGGCGCTGCCTGTGGCGCTGCCTGCTTCGGCCGCCCCGGGCTTGTCAGCAGTGGATTGGCAGGCTACGGCGGGCAGCAGCGCAGCCGTAAGGGCCACGCGCGTGCTGTGGTTAAGAAAGAGACGACGGTCCATTGAAGGGGCGGGGAAGCAAAGTTGGGGCAAGAGCGGAGTTGCTCCGAATGGCAATGATACTGCGAATTCCTCCCCCAATTAACCTCCCCAAAACGGCTGGATTTCCGGGCAGCTACCTCCCTTCATCAACGGAAGCAAAGGCACAGCCGCAGCGCTACTCAAACAGGACCAGCCCTTGTTTAAAAAAACTGAGGCTGCCTCTGATGAAGCAGCCTTAGGTAGGAACCGTGGGGAAATGCGAAGTCTATTGCTCGCCTTTCAGCTTGTCCTCGCCACCGTAGGGCGACCCGCCCGTGATGTCGCCGCGCAAGCCTCCTGCGGTGCTTTGGCCGGGGCCGGCGTTGGGCTGGCGGGCCGTGGTGGTGTTGTCTATCTCATCACCCGTCTGGCCAGTGGGAGCGTTGGTGGCGGCGTCAGTCGGCACGTCGTTGGCGGGGGTGTCGGAGCCCCCTGCACCGCCCGCAATTTCGGCAGCTTTCGCCACGTAGCGTTGTTTGGCTTCTTCCTGCGGCAAGCCCTTGAACTGGTTCCAAGAGTCCCATTGCGCTTGCGAGAGGCCGGCCGGGCCGTTGGCTTGGTCGGCGGCGTTGGGTTCCACCTCGTCGGGCTTCATGTTCACGTCGCCTTCGGTGGCTTGTTTGAACAAGCCGTAAAGCTGGGTCATGTGCGCGGCGGCCTGGTCGCCCGGCAGGTTATTTACTTGCTGGGCAGCGGCTTGAAATTGTTCGTTGAGATTCATGGGATTGGGAGAGGAGAAAAGGGAATGAGGCAGTGCGCGGTGCGTGCCGGACGGTGCTGCTAAGCCAAGGCATCGTCAGAAGCGCAGCAAAATCCGTAATGGCGCCAGTTCGAGTAGAATTGGCAAACATTCGCGTTGCTGACAATACCCCGTGGCTCGGCTTTAGGTTGCGGAGTCGTACTTTTGCGAGCATCTATGTGCGGAATAACTGGAGTATTTGCCTTTACCGAAACGGGTCGTCAGTCCCTGACCAACCTGCAAGCGTCCACGGACGCCATCATTCGCCGCGGCCCCGATTCGGAGGGCCATTTCGTGTACGACCAGTGCGGGCTGGGCTTCCGTCGCCTGGCCATTCTCGACCTTTCGGCCGATGGCAACCAGCCAATGAGCGATGCCGCGGGCCGCTACACCATCGTGTTCAACGGCGAGATTTTCAACTTCCGCGAGCTGCGCGAAAAGCTCGTTAAGCGCGGCTGCCAGTTCCACTCCCAGACCGACACGGAAGTCATTCTGCAGCTCTACATCACCGAGGGTCGCAGCTTCATCAAGAAGCTAAACGGCTTCTTCGGACTGGCCATCTACGACAAGGAGGAAAACTCGCTCTTCATCGCCCGCGACCGTTTCGGCGTGAAGCCCCTGCTGATTTACCGCGACGAAGACAAGCTGTTCTTCGCCTCGGAAATGAAGTCGATGATGGCATTGGGTGTGCCGCGCAAGCTCGATTTTGTGGCCCTGAGCCAGTATTTGCAGCTGAACTACATTCCGGGCCCCGCCAGCATTTTCAAGGGCGTGAAGAAACTCTTGCCCGGCCACTACCTCTACATCAAGGACGGCAAGGTGGTGGGCAAGGCATGGTATAAAATCCCTTACGACCCCAAGAAAGTCGCCAAAAACAAGCTCAGCTACGAGCAGCAGCAGCGCAAGCTGGTTGAGCTGATGGACGGCGCCGTGGAGCGCCGCCTCGTGGCTGACGTGCCCTTGGGCGCCTTCCTCAGCGGTGGCATCGACTCCAGCGTGATTACCGCCCTCGCCGCCCGCCACACGCCCCACCTCAACACGTTCAGCATCGGGTTCAAAGACGAGCCCTTCTTTGACGAGACCAAATACGCCAATCTGGTGGCGGCCCGGCACAAGACCAATCACACGGTCTTCTCGCTGACCAACAACGACCTCTACGAGCACATCCACGACATGCTCGCGTACTTGGATGAGCCGTTTGCCGACTCCTCGGCCCTGGCCGTGTACATCCTCAGCCAGCGCACCCGCCAGAAAGTAACCGTGGCCCTGAGCGGCGACGGCGCCGACGAAATGTTCGGCGGCTACAACAAGCACATGGGCGAGTTTAAAGTGCGCCAGGGCGGGGTGAAGGCCGAAGCCGTGACGGCCCTGGGCTTCGTGTGGGACGCGCTGCCCAAGTCCCGCAACAGCTTCTTTGGCAACCGCGTGCGGCAGCTGCAGCGCTTTTCGCGCGGCATGGTGGCCGGCGTGAAAGACCGGTACTGGGACTGGGCCACGTTCACGTCGGCCGCCGACGCCCGCAACCTGCTCAGTGCTGCCAGCCGCCGCAAAGTGGGCAAGAAAGCGCTGGTGAAGCGCCGCAAAGACATCTTGGAGCACTTGCACGCCGACGGCGACCTCAACGAGGTGCTCCTGACCGACATGAACCTGGTGCTGCCCTACGACATGCTCACGAAAGTGGACCTGATGAGCATGTCCAACTCCCTGGAGGTCCGCACCCCCTTCCTGGACTACAAAGTCGTCAACTTCGCCTTCTCCCTGCCCGTGAGCAGCAAGGTGGACGCCACCATGAAGAAGCGCATCGTGCAGGACGCCTTCCGGTCCGAACTGCCCGTCGAGCTCTACGACCGCCCCAAGCACGGTTTTGAAGTGCCACTTCTCAAGTGGATGCGCGGCGAGTTGCGCTCGCTGATTGAAGAAGACCTGCTGCGCGACGACTTCATCGAAAGCCAAGGCATTTTCGACGTAGAGGCCATTCGGGCCCTCAAAACGCAACTTTTCTCGCGCAGCCCGGGCGACGTGCACGCTCGCATCTGGGGTCTCATCGTGTTCCAGACGTGGTGGAAGCAGTACATGGCCTAAGGCCATGATGGCCCGGCTGCTTCGGTAGCCGCAACTGGCCGCCGGCAACAGTTGGTGCATGCAACTGTGCTACAACCACAAATTGAGAGGTTGCGCCTGAATACATAGCGAATTTCTTTTTTGCAGAACTAAATTTGCCTGCTTGAAGCAGTAACTTCTACAGAACAAACAGCTTAATGAAAGTAGCAATTGTAGGCACCGGATACGTGGGTTTAGTGACAGGAACATGCTTTGCCGAAGTGGGCATTGAGGTAACCTGCATTGACATCGACCAAAAAAAGATTGATAACCTGCACAAAGGCATCCTGCCCATTTATGAGCCGGGCCTGGAAGAGATGGTGACCCGCAACGTCGACAAAGGGCGCTTGCACTTTTCCACCAATCTGGCCGAGGCCATCAAAGACTGTGACGTGGCGTTCATCGCGGTGGGTACTCCCCCCGGCGAAGACGGCTCGGCCGACCTAAAATACGTGCTGGCCGTGGCCCGTGGCATTGGCGAGAACATGAACAACTACGGCGTCATCGTCACCAAAAGCACCGTGCCGGTGGGCACCGCCGCCAAAGTGCGCGCCGAAATTGAAAAAGCACTGGAGAAGCGCGGCGTCGACATCGAGTTCGACGTGGCTTCCAATCCAGAATTTCTGAAGGAAGGCGCCGCTATCGATGACTTCCTGAAGCCCGACCGCATTGTGGTGGGCGTGGCATCGGAGCGAGCCGAGGAAGTGATGACCAAGCTCTACAAGCCCTTCCTGCTCAACGGCCACCCAATCATTTTCATGGACATTCCGTCGGCCGAGATGACGAAATACGCCGCCAATTCCATGCTGGCCACCAAAATCAGCTTCATGAACGACGTGGCCAACCTGTGCGAAATCATGGGGGCTGACGTGAACAAGGTGCGCCAGGGCATCGGCTCCGATGCGCGCATTGGCACCAAGTTCATTTACCCTGGCATCGGCTACGGCGGTTCCTGCTTTCCCAAGGACGTGAAGGCGCTCATCAAAACGGCGCAAGAGCACGGCTACGAAATGCAGGTGCTGCAAGCCGTTGAGAACGTGAACGAGCAGCAAAAATCGGTTCTTTTCGACAAGGTAAGCCGCCATTTTGCCGGCGAGCTGCGCGGGCTGAAAATGGCGGTGTGGGGCCTGTCCTTCAAACCCAAAACCGACGACATGCGCGAGGCCCCGTCGTTGGTCATCATCGAAAAGTTGCTGGCTGCCGGCTGCTCCGTTACGGTCTACGACCCCGTGGCCATGACCGAGGCGCACCATTCGCTTGGCGATACCGTCACCTATGCCAAAGACGAGTTCGCGGCGCTGATTGATGCCGACGCCTTGCTGGTGGTAACGGAATGGCCGGACTTCCGCTCGCCGAATTTCGATGTGGTGGCCCGCTTAATGAAGCAGAAGGTTATTTTCGACGGCCGCAACATCTACGATGCCAGCGAGTTGAAAGAGCTTGGGTTTGCTTATCACTGCATCGGGGTACGTACCGAGCACCGCGAGCCCGTGAAAGCTTAACCTCAAAAAGTCTGTCATCCTGAGCGCAGCGAAGGACCTTATCGCGGCTGCATCCTTCAGGGTAACCAAATAACAGAGTGGCGCGGACGCGATAAGGTCCTTCGCTGCGCGAACGTCAGATAAAGGATGACAAGAAAGAATATGTCTGAAGAAAAAAAACGCGTCCTCATTACCGGCGGAGCTGGCTTTTTGGGTTCCCACCTCTGCGACCGGTTTCTGGCCGAGGGGTACCACGTCATTGCCATGGACAACCTGATTACGGGGTCGCTCCAGAACATTGAGCACCTATTTGGCCAAGCGGATTTTGAGTTTCATCACGCCGACGTCAGCAAGTTTGTGTTTGTGCCGGGCAAGCTCGACTACATTCTGCATTTTGCCTCACCCGCTTCGCCGATTGATTACCTTAAGATTCCGATTCAAACCCTAAAAGTGGGCTCGCTCGGGACCCACAATCTGCTGGGCCTGGCGCGGGTAAAAGGGGCCCGCATGCTGATTGCCAGCACGTCGGAAGTGTACGGCGACCCCGAAATCCACCCGCAGGTGGAGGAGTATTACGGCAACGTGAACCCCGTAGGGCCCCGCGGCTGCTACGACGAAGCCAAGCGCTTCCAGGAAGCCATCACGATGGCCTACCACAATCACCACGGCTTGGAAACGCGCATCATCCGCATTTTCAATACCTACGGCCCCCGCATGCGCCTCGACGACGGCCGCGTGTTGCCGGCTTTCCTCTCCCAAGCTCTGCGCGGCGAGAACCTGACCGTATTCGGCGACGGCTCCCAGACCCGTTCGTTCTGCTATGTGGACGACCTGGTGGAAGGCATTTATCGCCTGCTGCTCAGCGACTATCACCTGCCGGTGAACATTGGCAACCCGTCGGAAATTACCATCAAGCAGTTCGGCGAAGAAATTGCCCGCCTCACCGGCGTCGAATTCAAGCCTACCTACCAGGCCCTCCCCGAAAACGACCCCATGAAGCGCCGCCCGGACATCACCAAAGCCCAGGAAATCCTTGGCTGGGAGCCCAAGGTTGACCGCGCCGAAGGCCTGCGCCGCACGCTGGAATATTTTAAAGAGCACGTGCGGTAACTACGGGCCCAAAGACGCGACAGGTTTCAAACGATAGCCAAATTGTCAGGCTGGAAAAGTGCTAATTGTTTTTGGTGCGACAGTGAGGATGATTTTGGAATAAACCTGGAACATGAGGATTGTTTGGCTGCTACCGGAACTACGTTTCGTCCTGGATTAGTCTACGCTTCAGCTACGGTTAAAGTGCGAAAGAGCGTTTTAGGATTTGTGCCGGCCAAGAGTCCGGAGCGGGCGAAAAGCAAAAGCGGTTAATTCATACTTACTGCACGCTCCTGTGAACTGAGCGAGACGAAATAGACCATGATTAAGCCCTACCTTATTCAGTTTCCTAAGCTGGGCACACCGGATATTGGTTACATCTCGGTGGGAGAAAGCGCCAAAGACCCGCTGCCGTTTGCTGTGCAGCGGGTCTTTTGGACGTATTATACTCCCGAGAGCATTGTGCGCGGCCGTCACGCGCACCGTCGCACCGAGCAGGTGCTCATTGCCGTGTCCGGGCGCATCATCGTCACCACCGAACTGGCCAACGGCGACATCCAAATTTTTCGTCTGGAAGACCCCTTCGTTGGGCTTTACGTGCCGCCCTATGCCTGGCACACCATGCAATACTCGCACACGGCGGTGCAGCTCATTTTGGCGTCGCAGCCGTATGCCGAAGACGATTACATCCGCGACTTTGAGGTCTTTCGTCGGCAATGGACGCTGAAAGCCTAAACGCGCTGGTGGCGGCCCGGGCGGCCCAGCTGGCCTACTATTCGCCGTATAATTTTCTGCCGCAATTCCCGGGCGGGCGGCAGCAGGAACTGTTCGGGACAGGCGCGGCGCTCGGGTGGTCCCACCAGGCCGGGGCTGAAATCTGCCGCTCCGATGGCTACGCCGACGCGGATGTGCGCTGGCTGATGCAGCGCCTGCCCTGGGATTCCGACTACTTCGGTACGCCCATATTTCGGCTGTTCACCGGGCTCTTCGGAGTTTCAACTACGATGGCCGAGTTAACGCACGCCGCCACAGCACTGCGCCGGCAGTTGGAGGCGCGGGAAGGGGCATACTACGCCTTCGGGGTGATTCCGGCCGAGGATGTGCAACTCGTGCAGGGACTCAGCGCGGCTGGGTGGCGGGTAGTGGAAACGCGCCTGACGTATTACCGCGACCAACTGGCAACGCTGGACCTGCCGCGGTACCCGGTGCGTGCCGCCGTGCGGGCGGAAGCCGCCCACCTGGGCCGTATAGTCGCGGCGGCCCGCAATCCTTACGACCGGGTGCACGCTGACGCTTGGTTTGGGGAGCACCGGGCCGATGCTTACTTGGCCCAATACGCCGTGAACGCCGTGACGGCCGGCTTGGCGGCAACCGTGCTAGTGCCCCATGCCGATGATTTGCCGGTTGATTCCTTCTTGGCCATCAGCGACCTTGAGACCGATGCCACGGCCTTGGGCACGTGCCTCTCGCGGGTGCTGCTTACGGCCGTGGGGCCCGCCAACCGCGGCTGGCACGTGAAGCTGCTCAGCGAAACCCTGCACCGGGCCCGCGCCCTGAGCCACGAAGCCGTGCTGATGACCACGCAGGCCACCAACCGCGCCGTGGTCAGAAACTGCGAGAAGCTGGGCTTCCGCCTGGGCGCCACCAGCCTTGTGCTGGCGTGCCACAACGGTTAGCTTTGCCGGGATGGAAGTGCCTTTTCTTTCGTTCGAGCCGCAACACGGCCCGCTGCGCGGCGCCTTGATAGAGGCCTTCGCTCGGGTAGTGGACTCCCATTGGTACGTGCTGGGCCAGGAGGTGCAGCAATTTGAGCAAGAATACGCCGCCTTCAACCAAGTGGGGCACGTGGTCGGCGTGGCCAATGGCCTCGACGCCCTGGTGCTGGCTTTGCGCGCGTTGGGCATTGGTCCCGGCCACGAGGTCATCGTGCCTTCCAACACGTACATTGCCACCTGGCTGGCCGTGACGCAAGTGGGGGCCATGCCCGTGCCCGTGGAACCCGACCCCGCCACCAGCAACCTCGACCCCGCACGCATTGCGGCGGCCCTCACGCCGCGCACCCGCGCCATCATGCCGGTGCACCTCTACGGCCAAGCCTGCCGCATGACCGAGATTATGACCCTGGCGGAACAGCACGGCTTGTTTGTGTTGGAAGACAATGCCCAGGCCCAGGGCGCCGCGTTTGCCGGCCGGCTCACCGGCAGCTTCGGCCACGCCAACGGCACGAGCTTTTATCCGAACAAAAACCTAGGGGCCCTGGGCGACGCCGGCGCCGTGACCACCCACCACGCCAACCTGGCCCAGCGGGTGCGCGTGCTGCGCAACTACGGCTCGCAGCAGAAATACTACAATGAGGTCATCGGCTATAACTCCCGGCTCGACGAACTGCAGGCCGCCTTGCTGCGCGTGAAGCTGCCGCAGCTGCCCGCCTGGACGCAGCAGCGCCAGCAAATTGCAGCCTGGTACGACGGGCACCTGGCCGGCATCTCGGGCCTGCGCCTGCCTGCCACCGCGATGGGGGCCACGCACGTCTATCACCTCTACGTGGTGCATACCCCGCGCCGCGACGCCTTGCAGCGGCACCTGGC
>DASVTG010000652.1:0-7109 GCA_036387695.1 Hymenobacter sp.
ATCCATGTGACTGCTTAGCTTTTTTCACCCTTCTCAAATTGTTTGCCGGATGCCGTAGGCTCGCGCTACTCCGACCCTATCACGTCGGGCCTTGTGCCCGTTGCGTGGGCCGTCTGTTGCTCCGGTTTTTGTGTTAGTAAAAACGGGCTGGTGCCGTAGCACCGCCATACTTCGTTCAGGTCGATGGGGTCGCCGGTTCGATGCCGGCCCGTGGGTTTCGGCCCGCGGTAGCTCAGTTGGTTAGAGCACATATGTGGGCGGTGTGCCTGTTGCCCAGCCCGTTTTTATTTTTTTCTCATCAACGGATTGACGCCCATTTACGCGGCTCAATTTCGTGCAACGACCATTTCATGGCCAATCTTTTACGCGGCAACGACCTTCGCACCCTCGGGTTTCCGGAAGGCCGGGCCATCGGGCTTGCCCTCGCGCAATTGCAGCGTAAGCACCTCAAAAAACTCTCGCAAACCGACCAGCTTGCTTTGCTAGGTCAACTTTTAGCCACTCCCAAAGACTACCTTACCGACCTCGACTGGAGCCATACCGCAGCGGCGTTGCTGCCCGCTCCTTCGCGGCACATTGCCCTGGTGGAGCGCAAGCCCTACGCCACGTTCGGCGCCGAGCACATCGACCAAAGCGCGGTGCACCAGATGGAAACGGCCATGAAACTGCCCGTGACCGTCGCCGGCGCCCTCATGCCCGACGCCCACCACGGCTACGGCTTGCCCATTGGCGGCGTATTGGCCACCGATAACGCGGTGATTCCTTACGCCGTGGGCGTCGACATCGGCTGCCGGATGGCGCTGTCGGTGTTCGACTTGCCGGCCAAGTACCTCACGCAGCGCGTGCAGGAGCTGCGCACCATGTTGCTCAACAACACCCGTTTTGGCTCCGGCCGGGGCTGGGAGCGGGGGCAGCGCATGGCCTCGGCCGTGCTGGACCGGGATGAATTTCAAGAAATTCCTTTCCTGAAAAACAAGCGCGACAAAGCCGCTGACCAAGTCGGAACCTCGGGCTCGGGCAACCACTTCGTGGAATTCGGCATTGTCGAAATCACCGAAGCGGAAAACGAGCTGGGCGTGCCCGTGGGCCAATACCTGGGCGTGCTTTCGCACTCCGGCTCGCGCGGCTTGGGCGCGGGCATCGCGGAGCACTACACCCGCCTTGCCAAAGACGTGTGCAAACTGCCCACCGAAGCCCAGCACCTCGCCTGGCTCGGCCTCGACACCGAAGCGGGCCAGGAATACTGGGCGGCCATGAACCTGGCCGGTGACTACGCCTCGGCCTGCCACGCCCAGATTCACCAGCGCCTGGCGAAAGCCTTGGGCGAACGGCCCGTGGCCAAAGTGGAAAACCACCACAACTTCGCCTGGAAGGAGCGGCTAGCGGATGGCCGCGAGGTCATCGTGCACCGCAAGGGCGCCACACCGGCCGGCGCGGGTGTGCTCGGCATCATCCCCGGCTCGATGACGGCCCCCGGCTTCATTGCGCGCGGCAAAGGCTTGGCCGAGTCATTAGCCTCGGCCTCGCACGGCGCTGGCCGCCTCATGTCGCGGACGCGGGCCAAGGCCGAATTGACCGAGTCCGGCGTGCGCAAGCACTTGGCGGAGCACGGCATCGAGCTAATCGGTGGCGGGCTCGATGAGGCGCCCATGGCCTACAAGGACATTCACACCGTAATGGCCAGCCAGCGCGAGCTGGTGGACGTGCTGGGCTCCTTTACGCCAAAAATCGTGCGCATGGACGGGGCGTAGGCCTTTGGTCTTTTGCCGAACAGCCCCTAGCCCGCCCGTCGTCCTGTAGAGCGCAGTGAACCCTTAGGCAAGCATCTCGGGTCTGGTAGTAACTCAATAGCCTTCTGTCATCCTGAGCGCAGCGAAGGACCTTCCCACTGCTGAACCGCTAGTGTTCTAACCTGAGAAGGTCCTTCGCTGCGCTCAGGATGACAGAAGGCGCGAGCGAGATTGCCTAAGGCGCCTTCGGTTCGCTACGCTCTACAGGACGACCTTTTTGGCCGAAGGCTTCTAAAAAGCCTCAACCGTAGTGGTTGGGGCTTTTTTGTGTGCATAACATCGCTGAAAAGCCCGCGTACATCTGCTTCCCACCCACAACTTCTCCGCATATGGCCAACCAACTCCGCGGCAATGACCTCCGCAAAATCGGCTTCCCCGAAGGCCCCGCCATTGGCCGCGCCCTCGACGTGCTGGCCCAAAAGGAATTCAAAAAGATGGACAAGGGCAGTGCCCTGGCGCTGCTCAAACAAATTAAGGACGACCCGTTCAAGTACGTGCGCGACGAAAACTGGCGCCCCGTGGCGGAAGAGCTGGTGCCCCAGCCCTCGCGCAACGTGAGCCTGAACCCCGCCATCAAAGACTACCGCCGCTACGGCAACGACTTCATTGAGGACGGCGCCCGCAAGCAGATGGACGTGGCCATGCAGCTGCCCATCACGCTGGATGGTGCGCTCATGCCCGATGCCCACCAGGGCTACGGATTGCCCATTGGGGGCGTGCTGGCAGCTGACAACGCCGTGATTCCCTACGGCGTGGGCATGGACATTGGCTGCCGCATGGCGTTGTCGGTGTTCGAGCTGCCGGCCAACTACCTGGAGCGAAACCGCCAGGACCTGCGCAAGCTGCTGCTGCACCACACCAAGTTCGGCAACAAGGAGGTACACAAGAAGGTCAATTCCGACGACCCCATTTTCGAGCGTCCCGAATTTCGGCAAATTGCCGTGGCCCGGCAGAAGCTGGACTCGGCGGTGAAGCAGCTGGGCTCGTCGGGTTCCGGCAACCACTTTGTGGAGTTTGGGCTGGTCGATATCACCGAAGCAAAAAATGAGTTGGGTGTGCCCGTAGGGCAATATTTGGGCGTGCTCTCGCACAGCGGCTCGCGTGGGCTTGGCGCAGCCATTGCCCAACACTACACCAAAGTGGCCATGGACAAGTGCCCACTGCCACCCGAAGCGCGCCACCTTGCTTGGCTCTCGCTCGACTCGCAGGAAGGCCAGGAGTATTGGGCCGCCATGAACCTGGCTGGCGATTACGCCTCGGCGTGCCACCATGACATTCACCGGCGCATCAGCCAGGCGCTGGGCGAGAAGCCGCTGGCGCAAGTGGAAAACCACCACAATTTTGCCTGGAAGGAAACGCTGGCCGACGGCCGCACGGCCATTGTGCACCGCAAGGGCGCCACGCCTGCGGGCCAGGGCGTGCTCGGCATCATCCCCGGTTCGATGACGGCGCCGGGCTTCATCGTGCGGGGCCGTGGCGAGCGGGAGTCGCTGAACTCCGCTTCGCACGGGGCCGGCCGGCGGCTTTCGCGCACCCAGGCCAAAACCAAAATTACCGAAGGCGAGCTGCGGCGCGAGTTGAAAGACCACGGCGTGGACCTGATGGGCGGCGGCCTCGACGAAGCCCCGGCCGCGTACAAGGACATTCGGCAGGTGATGGCCCACCAGCAAGACTTGGTGGACGTGCTGGGCTCATTCACCCCAAAAATCGTCCGGATGGACGGCGCATAAAAACTCGACCTTACGCAATCCAATTGCATTAGCTCCGCCGTAAGTGAGCTGTGTCTCCCTGGGGACAGTTGTTTTCATAGCTCGGAAAGCCCCTTGCCTTTGGCGTGGGGCTTTTTTCTTTTAAGCTTCTGCGCTGACAATGGCGCAAAGAAAAAGCCCCTGCTCATTGAGCAGGGGCTTTTCCATTACACACAGAAACAACGCTGTGCCAGCGGTTGGCTTATTGCACCACCAGGCGCTTGGCCACGAGGCCAGCGGCCGTGCGGGCTTGCACCGAGTACACACCGGGAGCCAGCGTGTTCAGGGGCAGGTCCAGCGTTTCGCCGGCGCCGGCGGCCAAGGTGCGGGTCAGCACCACGCGGCCGAGGTTGTCGACCACTGACACGGCCGTGGCCTTGTTGCCGCGCAGGGCAGCGGGCAGCAGCAGGGTAGCTTTGCCGTTGGCGGGGTTGGGGTACACGCTGGCCAGCTGAGCTAGTGCGGCGGGAGCCGTGGCCAACACGCGGGCTTGGGTCGTGAACAACACCGCGTAGCGGCCGCCGGCAGCGCCGTTGGCAGCCAGGTTCAGGGTCACGCTTGGCGTGGTGGCCAGGTCGGTGAAAGTGCCGGTGGCGGCATCGCGCAGGTAAGCGCGGTAGTTGGCCGGCAGGTTGGCCAGGTTGTCCACGTTGAGGGTGTAGGTGCCGGCGGTGGCCGCGGCCACGCGTAGGGGCAGCAGCACGTCGGTGGCGGTCAGGGCAGGCAGGCCGTTGATGGCCAGCGGCTCAGCAGCGGCCGTTTCGGTGGCCAGCACCAAGCCGTTGGGCGAGGGCAGCGAGTGGGCGTCGAAAGTGCGGTCGAAAGCAGCGGTGGCGCCTTGCTCGAAGTACACGGTGGCCTGGGTGCGGGTCGTGGCGTTGCTCAGGGCCAGGGTCAGCTGCGGACGGCTGTCGGCGGTAGTGCGCTGGAAGGTTGTGGCGTCGGGAGCATTGGTGCGGGCGGCGTTGGTGAAGTTAACCGTACCCGTCTGACCAGCGGCGACACGAACGAAGAAGCCCTGGGCTACGGGCAGCACGTTGGTGCCGCCGTTGGTGCCCACGCCGTTGGCGTAGCTAGCGTAAGTACCTGTGTACTGGCCGCTGCTCTTGAACACGTACAGAGCGTTTTCTACGCCCGTCGAGGCGGCTAATACAGTGTTGTAGTCAACGGCACCCGGGTAAGGGTTGCCCAGCAAGTGGTAGCCAGCAGTGGCCTGCGGTCCCCGTTCCAGGAAAGGCCGCGTGACATTGCCATTATTGAGCGTACCCACAAAATCGACCAGCGCCGTGCCGGGCAGGTTCACTGTGTAGCCGCGGCCTACTTGCAAACCCTCGGTGAGGGCGCCCGGCGACTCGAAGCCTTTGTCAAACTCCGGCGACGAATTGGTGAGGCCTAGGCGCGACTCCGAGTAGGTGAAAATATTGGGGAAAGGCGTCACGAGGGGCGGCGTGGCGCTGGTGTTGTAAGCCGAATTGACCACTGGCGTGTAGCCGGTAGTGATGAAATCGGCTATTGTATTACCAACCACTGGCGTGCTATAGTGGCGGTAGCCCGGGCCCGCGTTCAGGTTAGGCGTGATGTAGCGTTGCACCGTGGCAGTACCCGAAAGGGTGGCCGTGCCATTGTTTACCACATAGGCGGTACCAGCCGCGTTGGAAAGCAGCGTGAAGGCTTGGCCACTGCCCACGGACAGGGTACCATTCAGGGTCAGCGCCCGCTGGATGGAAACCGGCGCGGTTGTGCTGGCCGCGTTGGCAACCGTCAGGTTGGGGAAGGTAGAGGTACTGGTGCCGCCGATGACCGAGTTGGTGCCGCCTAGCACCAAGGTGCCGGTGCCATTACCGGCCACGCTGCCGCCGTTGTTGGTGAAGCTGCCGGCGGTGGTCAGGATGCCGCCATTAGCCAGGGTCAGGGTGGCGCCGCTGGTCAGCGTCACGGCATTAACCGGCTGGGCGCTGCTCACCACGGGGTCGTTGGCTACGTCGGGAATGGTCACGTTGTCAGCAGCCGTGGGCACGGTGCCCGTGCTCCAGTTGCCGCCGTTGTTCCATTCGGTGCTCACAGCGCCGGTCCAGGTGAAGGCTACTGGCAGAATCGGGCCCGGGGTCAGGGAAGCGGCCAGGCCGCCCAGGTTGCTGCCGTTGCCGATGCGGCCCAGCGACGAGAACGCACCCGAGGTCAGGTTTACGCTATACAGATTGTCGGCGGTAGTGCCGGCTGCGGCGGCCGAAGCGAACGCCGTATTCACGGGCGTGGCAGGGTTGGTGATGTCCGAGTAAATGTCGAATTCAACACCGTTGGCCGCGTTCACCGTGATGCCCGAACCCGAGCCGACGTTGCGGTAGGTGCCGGCGTTGGCGGCGTTGGTGCCTGCCGGGGCTCCGGCGGCCACCGTGGCCAGCACCAAGGTGTTGGCCGTTTGGTCGTAGCCGAAAAGCTGGGTGCCGGTGGCGGTGTTGTTGTCGTTGTTGGTGTACGCCACACCCGAAAGCGCCGGCGCGTTGGCGTTGTCCGGGTTGGTGACGGGGGTATCGGGGATGAACGTAGCATCAGCCGGGTTCATGCGCAGGTTCAGCTGGTTGGTGGCCGACACGATGCGCAGGCGGTCGGCGGCGGGGTTGAAATCGAAGGCGATGCCGGTAGCCGATGCGCCCAGCCCGAGCGCCTGTAAGCCGCCTACGGCGGTCAGGGCACCAGGACTGGTACCAGGAATGCTACCAGGACCGGTACTAGCGGCCGCTAAGGTGTACAATTGACCTTCGCCGGTGGCCGTGTTGTATCCGAGGGCATACAACAGCCCATTGGCTGGGCGGAAGTCGGAACCCACCAGCACCTGTGTGGCGGGCAGGCCAGTGATGTTTACGGCCGTGCGAATAACGCCGGGGTTGCCCGAGTCAAACGAAATCAGGTTGCCCGAGGCAATGCCGTACAGCAGCTGGCCCGTAACGGCTGCCAGCGTGGTGGGCACCGTCGAAGTAGGCGCCAGCAAGATGGAAATGTCGCGAACCGCAATGCCCTGGCCGATGCCGCCGCGGTCGGTGGCAACTTGGGGAGTGGTTAGGCTGGCGCTGAATGCGTCAAGCGCGAAGAAGCGGCTGAAGGTCTGGCCAGCCGGCACTGCCGCGAGGTAGTTGACGTTGGCGGTGCCGTCGAAATAAGAGTCGAGGTCGTTGAGGCCGCTGATGGCGCCGCCCACGCCCGCGCCGTTCACGCCGGTAAGGGGCCGCACGGTGGTGAGCACGCCGTTGTTGGGCGGGTTTTGCCACGAGATGGTGCCCTGCACGTGGTCGAGCACGTACAGGCCAGTGGTGGTGGCGCCCACGTACGAGTTGAGGTAGGCGGCGCTGCCCACGTTGGGGTCGGCGGGGCTGCCGCCGGCGTAGTTCAGGGGCAAGTCGGACTGGACGCCGGCCGCCGCGGCGTCGAAGTCCACAATGGCCCCGTTGTTGGGGTTGAGGCGGTAATTGGCGTTGTTGGTGCTCACCACCCGAATGCGGTCCACCGTGGGGTTGAAGTCGAAGCCAATGAAATTGGTGGCGTCGCCCAGGTCCAAGTCAATGTCAGCGGGGCC
>DASVTG010000653.1:0-5101 GCA_036387695.1 Hymenobacter sp.
GAACGGCATGGACGAGCAGAAGCCCGAGCAGGAGCAAGCCGACCAGGACATGGAAGAAAGCCAGCAGCAGCTCGGCAAGAACCAAAACTCCAAAGCCGCCGCCAAGCAAAAAAGCGCCGCCCAGCGCATGAAAAAGATGGCGCAGAAAATGCGCGACCAGATGAGCGAGGAGGAAAGCGACCAGGCCCAAGAGAACATCGACGACCTGCGCGACATCCTCGAAAACCTGCTCACCTTAAGCTTCGACCAGGAAAACCTGATGAAGGACTTCCGCAAGGTGGACCAGTCCGACCCGCGCTTTGTGCAGCTCGGCCAGACCCAGCGCAAGCTGCGCGACGACGCCCGCATTGTGCAGGATTCGCTGTACGCGCTGGCCAAGAAGGAGCCCAAAATCCAGAGTTTCGTGACCCGCGAGGTGGGCGAGATGAACGGCCGCATGGACGAGTCGCTCACCCACATCCAGCAGCGCGACCCCAGCCGCGCCACCGCCACCCAGCAGCAGGCCATGACCAGCATGAACAACCTGGCCCTGATGCTGCAAAGCTCCCTCGACCAGATGCAGCAGGAAGCCCAGGCCGGCAAAGGCCAGCCCCAGGACGGCCAGGGCAAGCCCGGCAAGAAAAAGGGCAAGGGCAAAGGGCAGGGCCAAGGCAGCAAGCCCGGCCCCGGCAACATGGGCAAGATGCAGCAGCAGCTCAACGAGCAGATTCAGAAGCTCTCGCAGAGCGGCAAGTCGGGCCGGGAAATGTCGCAGGAACTGGCCAAGCTGGCCGGCCAGCAGCAGATGCTGCGCCAGGCCATGCAGCAGCTCGACAAATTGCAGCAGGGCCAGGGCAAGCCCGGCGGCAAAGCCGGTGGCGAAGGCCAGCCCGGCGAGGGCAAAGACGGCAAGGAAGGTGGCAAAGAAGGAAAAGAGGGCGGGAAGGATGGCAAAGACGGCAAGGGCGAGCAGGGCGGAGGCGGCACCGGCGACATCAAGAAAATGATGGAGCAAACCGAAACCGACCTCGTGAACAAGCGCCTCACCGAGGAAACCATTATGCGCCAGCAGTCCATCCTCACCCGCCTGCTGGAAGTGGAGAAGTCGGCCCGCGAGCGCGACCAGGATGCCAAGCGCGAAGCCCAGACGGCTCAGTATAAACCCCCGGTTTTTCCGCCTGCTTTTGATAAATACAAGGTTAGCAAGGAACGCCAGACTGAATTACTACGTAGTACTCCTCCAAACCTTACTCCGTATTACCAACGCGAAGTGGGCGAATACTTTCAAAAAATTAAGTAAAGGCGCGGCGTAACCCATCCAAACCGGCTAATGTTTCGTTAAGGCCTTCGGGTTCGGCCGAAACTGAGCGCCGGAAGCGACTGAAATTGTTGTGGCGCTTTGCCATTTAAAAGACTATTTTTGCCGCCCGAACTCGCCGCCGCTCTTCCTATCAAACCACCTTATGAAGCAGGTAAAAATTCAGATTCCGTCGCTCGTTGAAAATATCCGTGTGGTCGAGAGTTTTATTGATAACTCTAAGGATACCTTTCAGATTGAGGACGATATCTACGGCAACATTATGGTGGCCGTAACGGAAGCGGTGAACAATGCCATCCGTCACGGCAACAAGTTCGACAAAGACAAAAACGTCTACTTGTCGCTGTACGTGGAGCCGCAGCAGCTCAAATTCGAAATCGAAGACGAGGGTGCGGGCTTCAATTACGACAACCTCGACGACCCCACGGCGCCCGAAAACCTCGAGAATCCCGGTGGCCGCGGCATCTTCCTCATCCGCCATTTGGCCGATGAGGTGGAGTTCAGCAAGGAAGGCCGCCGCGTGCAGCTCACCTTCCAGCTCGCCGCAGCACCCGTCGACGAAAACCCCGCGGCCGACCAAATCGCCGCCTAGCCGCCTCAACGGAGCATGATTAGTCACCCGCCGGTGGGGCCGCCCCACCACGACAATTTCCCCCCCGGCGAGCTGCACCACGAAGCCCCCGGCATCGAGTTCATGGTGGAGGACGTGCCCGAGTTCGAGCTGTCCGACGCCGAAAGCCTCGTGGAGTGGATTGAGCGCATCGCGGCCGTGCACGAACACCGCATTGTGCAGCTCACCTACATCTTCTGCTCCGACGAATACCTGCACCAGCTCAACGTCGAGTATCTCGACCACGACACGCTCACGGATGTCATCACCTTCGATAATTCGGACGATGCGGACATTCTTGAAGGCGACATTTTCATCAGCGTGGAACGGGTGCACGACAACGCCAATGACCTCGGCGCGAGCTTCCGCGACGAGCTGCACCGCGTCATGATTCACGGCGTGCTGCACCTGCTCGGCTACCACGACAAAGACCTGTTGAGCCAGACGGCCATGCGCGCTAAGGAGGACCACTGCTTGGCGCTGCGCACGTTTTAGCGCAGCTTTTTATAGAATACAGGAAGAAAAGAACGTCATGCTGAGCTGGTCGAAGCATCTCTAGCGCGAGAGTAATTAGTTACTTCTGCGGTAGAGATGCTTCGACCAGCTCAGCATGACGTTCTCTTTAGCGCTACCTCCGCCCACTGTTCATGTCTGCTTCCTCTTCCGCGCTGCCTATGATTCGGGGCGAAGCCTTGGATTTCTACCTCGCCCAGGGCTACTACCGCATGCAGCAGGAGCTATTTACCTGCCATTTCGTGCCCTTCGATGGCCGCCTTTACACCGCGCACTGGCTGCGCCTGGATGTGGCCCGCGTAGCGTGGGGACCCGAGCAGCGCCGGCTGCTGCGCCGCAACGCTCGGTTTGCAGCCACCGTCCGCCCGTTCCGGCTCACCGAGGAATACGAAGCGCTGTATGCCCGCTACCGGGACGCCATCACCTTCGATGCCGCGCCCACGATTGAGGCGGTGCTGCTCGGCGGCGAAACGCACAACGTTTTCAACACCTACGTCATCGAACTGCGCGATGAGGGCCAACTGATAGCCGCCGGCATTTTCGACCGCGGCGACCGCAGCCTCGCCGGCATCCTGAATTTCTACGACCCGGCCCATGGAAAGCACAGCCTCGGCAAGTACTTGCTGCTGCTGAAAACTGACTACGCCCGCCGCCTGGGGCTCGATTATTATTACCCAGGCTACATCGTGCACGCTTATCCTAAATTCGACTACAAGTTGTTTGCCTGCCCGGCGGCCACCGAGGTATACGACAACATCGGCGGGCTGTGGCATCCTTTTTCCTGGGAGACTGTCGTCGCTCACTCGGCTGAGTTGTTTGCTGACTGGTTGCCCGAAGACCTGCAAGGAATGGTTGGGTAATGCGGCCGGGGCTGGATTGCGTAATTTTGCAGCCATCAATCGCGCAAGGCGTCGCGAGGTTAAAAGAGGTTTCGCAATGGAAGGAACCGCTTGCCTCCGCTTTGTGTAGAAAGTAAAACCTTGCGAGACCTTTTTTTAACCTCGCGAACCGAAGGTCAACGCAGTTAAACCTCGCGCTATATGTTTCAGCAAGAAGATTATGACGTCATTGTAGTGGGCGCGGGCCATGCCGGCTGCGAAGCCGCTGCCGCGGCGGCCAACCTCGGCTCGAAGGTGCTGCTGGTGACGATGAACATGAACACCATCGCGCAGATGTCGTGCAACCCCGCCATGGGCGGCGTGGCCAAGGGCCAGATTGTGCGCGAAATTGACGCGCTGGGTGGCCAGTCGGGCATCATCACCGACCAGACCATGATTCAGTTTCGGATGCTGAACCGCTCCAAAGGCCCCGCCATGTGGAGCCCGCGCGCGCAAAGCGACCGCATGCGCTTCGCCGAGGCCTGGCGCCTGACCCTGGAAGGCATCGCCAACGTGGACTTCTGGCAGGAAGCCGTGACCGGCATCGTGGTCGAAAACGACTGTGTGGTGGGCGTGAAAACCCAGCTCGGCATTGAGTTCCGGGGTAAGTCGGTGGTGCTGACCAACGGCACCTTCCTGAACGGCCTCATTCACATTGGCGAGAAGAATTTCGGCGGTGGCCGGGCGGCCGAGAAAGGCAGCCGCGGCATCACGGAGCAATTGTTGGAGCTTGGCTTCGAAGCCGGCCGCATGAAAACCGGCACCCCGCCCCGCGTGGACGGCCGCAGCCTTGACTACTCCAAAATGGAAGCACAGGGCGGCGACGACGTGCCCAGCAAATTCTCCTACCTCAACACGCCGCGCCTCACGCAGCAGCGCCCCTGCTACATCACCTACACCAACGAGCGGGTGCACGACATCCTGCGCGAGGGGTTCGAGAAGTCGCCCATGTTCCAGGGCCGCATCAAGGGCCTGGGGCCGCGCTACTGCCCTAGCGTGGAAGACAAAATCAACCGCTTCGCCGACAAGGACCGGCACCAGATTTTCGTGGAGCCCGAAGGCTGGAGCACCGTGGAATGCTACGTCAACGGCTTTTCGAGCAGCCTGCCCGAGGACGTGCAATACCGTGCCCTGCGCGAAATCGCGGGCTTCGAGAACGCCAAGATGTTCCGCCCCGGCTACGCCATTGAGTACGACTTTTTTCCGCCTACTCAGCTCAGCCTGACGCTGGAAACCAAGCGCGTGCAGAACCTGTATTTCGCGGGCCAAATCAACGGCACCACGGGCTACGAGGAAGCCGCCTGCCAGGGCCTGATGGCCGGCATCAACGCGCACAACAAAGTGCACGGCAAGGCGCCTTTCGTCCTGAAAAGGAGCGAGGCTTACATTGGCGTGCTCATTGATGACCTGGTAAACAAAGGCACCGACGAGCCCTACCGCATGTTCACGAGCCGGGCCGAGCACCGCATCCTGCTGCGCCAAGACAACGCCGACTTGCGCCTCACGCCGCTGGGCCACGAGTTGGGTTTGGCTTCGGATGAGCGCCTGGAGCGGGTACGGATGAAGGAGGCACAGACGCTTGAAGTGGCTGAGCTGCTTCAGAAGTTTGCCATTGAGACGGCCGAAATCAACCCGTTGCTGGTGGAGCTGGGTTCAGCCGAAATCCACGAAAAAACCCGCGCCGTGAACCTGCTGCGCCGGCCCAACGTGGAGCTGGCCGACCTGCGCCGCGCCCTGCCCGCGCTGGATGAAGCGTTGGCTGCTTTCGACGCCGAAGCGTTGGAGCAGGCCATTATCAACATC
>DASVTG010000654.1:0-3835 GCA_036387695.1 Hymenobacter sp.
TATCCGTTCGCCGTAGGGCGGGTTGGTGAGCACGATGCCGGGCTCCTCCTTGGCGGGGGCCGTGGCGTCCTTCACGTCGCGCACCGAAAGGCGCACGCAGTCTTCCAGCCCGGCCGCGGTGATGTTGGCGGCGGCCATGTCGATGACTTTGGGGTCGAGGTCGGAGCCGGCGAGGTAGGCCTGGGGCTCTTCGATGCGCTGGGCTTTGGCTTCTTCGCGCACCTGCTCCCAGAGTTGGGGGTCGAAGTCGTACCAGTTTTCAAAGCCGAATTTCCCCTGGTGGAACAGGCCGGGCGCGATGCGCTGGGCCAGCAGGCCGGCCTCGGTGAGGATGGTGGCCGAGCCGCACAGCGGGTCGATGAGCGGCTTTTTGCCGTCCCAGCCCGAAAGCAGCACCAGGCCTGCCGCCAGCACCTCGTTGAGCGGGGCTTCGTTGGTGTGCTGGCGGTAGCCGCGGCGGTGCAGGGAGTCGCCGGCCGCGTCGAGGCTAAGGATGACTTCGTTTTCCGTCATGCGCAGGTGCAGGCGGATGTCGGGCTGGCGGGTGTCCACGCTGGGCCGCTCGCCGGTGCGGGCCCGGAACTGGTCCACGATGGCGTCCTTGGTGAGCTGCGCCACGAAGAGCGAGTGCTCGAACGTGGAGCGGTTCACCACCGAAGTGATGGCAAAGGTTTGGCCCGGGCCGATGAAATCCTGCCAGTCGATGCGGCTCACTTCGCGGTACAGCCCCTTTTCGTCGGCGGCGTGGAAGGCGGCGAAGGGCCGCAGCAAGCGCATGGAAAGGCGGCTCCACAGGGCCGTTTCGTACAGCAGGCGGTGGTCGCCGATGAACTCCACGGCGCGCGAGCCGATGTGGGTGATGTCGGCCCCGAGGTGGTAGAGCTCGTCGGCGAGCAATTCTTCCAGGCCGAACTGGGTGGTGGCGGTAAGGTGCATGGTACAAAGGTCGGCAAGAACTTGTACCCCGAATTTCCAATTCGGCCGGAAAGGTTGTTTTGGCAGCCGAATTGGAAATTCGGGGTACAAGTTCGGCCGGCTTCTATCTTCGCCGCATGGCTCTTTCTCCCGCTTCTTCTCCCGTCAGCACCGCCGCGCCCACCCGCTCCTACGCCGGCCCCATGGTGTTGATGACGACGCTGTTCTTCCTGTTCGGCGCCGTCACCAATTTCAACGACGTGCTCATGCCCTACCTCAAGGACGTGTGCCAACTGACCGATTTGCAGTCCTCAGCCGTGCAGTCGGCCTTCTTCGGGGCGTACTTCCTGATGTCGTTGCCGGCCGGCTGGGTCCTGAAAAAGCTGGGCTACCAGCGCGGCATCGTGGTGGGGCTGCTGGTGATGGCCGTCGGCGCAATGCTTTTCATCCCCGCTGCCGACTCTCGGGCCTTTGGGCTGTTCCTGACTGCCTTGGCCACGTTAGGCGCGGGAATTACGCTGCTGCAAGTGGCGGCCAACCCCTACGTGAGCATTCTGGGACCGGCGCGGGGCGCGGCGGCGCGGGTGAGCATCGTGGGCGTGGCCAACAACTTCGGCGGGGCGCTGTCGCCGCTGGTGGGCGGGCTGGTGCTGTTCGGCGGCTCCGTGGCGCTGAAGGCCCGGCTGGCGGCGCTGCCCCTGGCCGAGCGGCTGGCCGAAGAGTCGCAGCTGGTGAAAGGCCCCTACATCGGACTGGCGGTGTTTCTGGTGTTGCTGGCGGCCCTGTTCTTTTTTTTGGTGAAGCTGCCCGACATTGAAGGCATCCCGGAGGAAGCTGCCGAAGAAGCGCGGCCCATGGCGGCGGGACGCACCTCGGCGCTGGCATTCCCGCACCTGGTGCTGGGCGTCGGGGCCATTTTTGTGTACGTGGGCGTGGAAGTCGGGCTGGGGTCGTTTCTCATTCGCTACGGAGAGTCGCAGGGCATCCGGCAGCTGTCGGCCTTCACGCAAAGCCTGGTGCAGGGCCTGAACGTGGCCACCAACTACGCGCTGGTGCTGTTCGGCAAAGAGCCTTCGCCCATTGACACCACGGTGGGCTTCACCAAAGCCGTGGGCGCCGTGCTGGTGTCGTCTTACTGGTTTGGCTCGCTGGTGGGCCGGGTGGTGGGCATTCCGCTGTTGCTCCGGTTTCACAACCGCGTGCTGCTGGTGGCGGTGTGCGCCGCCGGGGTGGCGCTGGTGGGCGCCAGCATCTTGAGCACCGGCGAAACGGCGCTCTGGCTCATCGTGCTGTGCGGCCTGATGAACTCCATCATGTGGCCCGTTACTTTTCCGCTGGCCATCACCGGCTTGGGGCCGTTCACCAAGCAGGGCTCATCTTACCTGATTATGGCCATTGTGGGCGGGGCGCTCATCCCGCCGCTCATGGGCTGGCTGGCCACGCACGGCGGCGGGCTGCGGGTGGCGTTTGTGGTGCCGGCGCTGTGCTATTTGTACCTGCTGTTTTATGCAATTAGCGGCTACCGCGTGCGGTAACGGCCAACTTCCCAGACCGTTCTATAGCGCATACAGCTCCCGCAGGTACTGCGGTGGCACCGCATCAACCAGCCACACGCCGTTGCCGGATTCGTAGAAAACCCCACCGGCGGCGTGCAGCCCGGCGGCATCCACCGCCAGGATAACCGGCCGGCCCCGTCGGGCGCCCACGCGGCGGGCGGTTTCCTCATCGGGCGAAAGATGAACGTGGTGGCGGCTCATTTTCTGCAAGCCTTCGCGCCGAATGGCGGGCAGCGCGGCCGGCGCCGTGCCGTGGTACAGCACCGCCGGTGGCACAGCGGGCAACAACTGCAAGTCGACTTCCACGCTGTGGCCCTGCTGGGCGCGGATGCGGGCACCGGTTTCGTCGAAGGCGAAGCGCTGCTTGTCGCTGCCGGCTACCAGTTCCGCCAGTACTTCCCGGCTGATGGGCACGCCGTGCGAGGCGCAGGCGGCCAGCAATTCGTCCACGCCTACCCAACCGCCTGCTTGCAGCCGCAGGCCGATGGCGGCGGGTTGGTGACGAAGGTGCAAACTCAAGAATTTGCTTAGGCGGGTGGCTTGTTTGGCATCCATGGGCGCAAAGTTGGCCATAAAAGCGGCTGTAAGCTGGAGCGAATGTTCCATCAGAATTACTGGACTTCTGCTCACCATTTCGTTGCACCAGACTTGGCGCCATGGCACAAATCATTCGCCAAGGAGCACAAACGTCCATTTGGCAGCACAAAACTCATTTCCTGGGTACAAATCATGTTTCATAGGCACAAGCTCATTATCCACAGCACAAATAACTTCGTCGTTTTCCTTCTTCCTGCGTAGTAACGGGGCCCGTTCCGTCGCCGGTACCTTTGCGGCATGCTACTCGAAGAAAACGTTTCTCTCCGCCCCTACAACACCTTTGGCCTCGACGTGCGGGCCCGCTATTTCGCCCGCTTCGCCTCGGCCGATGAGCTGCGCCAGCTGCTGAAGCTACCCGAGGTGCAGGCCGCCGAAAAGCTCGTCCTCGGCGGCGGCTCCAATTTATTGTTCACGCAGGATTTCAATGGCGTGGTGCTCAAAAATGAAATTCGCGGCCTGGAAATAACCAGCGAAGACGCCGACGCCAACACCGCCCTGGTGCGGGCCGGCGCCGGCGAAAGCTGGCACGGCCTCGTCGAGTACGCCCTCGACCAGGACCTGAGCGGCATCGAGAACCTCTCGCTCATTCCCGGCACGGTGGGCGCGGCCCCGCTCCAGAACATCGGCGCGTACGGCGCCGAGCTGCGCGACACCTTCGACCACCTCGAAGCCCTGGAGCTGAGCACCGGCGCGCTGCGCGTGTTCACGGCCGGCGAATGCGGCTTTGGCTACCGCGAAAGCGTGTTCAAAAACACCCTCAAAAACCA
>DASVTG010000655.1:0-2634 GCA_036387695.1 Hymenobacter sp.
CGCTTTGGCCGGCGTGTAGGCCAGGTTGAGGTAGTGGGTCTGGTACTCGGTGTTGGCGTAGGCAATGGCCAGCGGGTCGTAAGCAAACTGCGTGCCCCACTGAAAACCGGCCTCACGCAGGCTGCGGGCCATAAACGGGTACATGACCGGCTGGATGATGTCGGCCGACTCGAACTCGTACACCATCTTGGCCCGGCCGGTGAAGCGCTTGTCGGTGCGGTAGGGGATGGGGTACTGGTCCACGTAGGGCAGGAAATTGCCGCGCAGCGCGTGGTTGCCCACCAGCCCCTGCGGGTACCACTGGTACGTCAGCCCGTCGACCTTGGCGTTGAGCACGGCCTCGTACACGCTGGGGTTTTCCGACACGTTGTAGAACACCGGCTTGCGGCAGCCCGTGGCCCGGATGGCCGCCACCATGCGGTTGGCAAAGCCGGTGATGGGCGCCTCGGGCTGGTTGTATTTGGGCTCGTTGCACACTTCAAAGGCGATGATGTCGGGGTCTTCGCGGTTGAGCTGCCTGGTGTAGGGGTTGCGGTGGTTGAGGAACTGCGTGAGGTAGCGCTCCTGGGCCGCAATGGCGCGCGGGTTGGTGTAGGCCTGCGTTTTGGAGTAGATGCTGGAAAAACCCGTGCCGGTGTCCTTTTCGGGGTAGCCGTTGTTCCAGTAGGCAATGGGCGTGAGAATGATTTTGATGCCGCGCTGCTTGAGCTGGCTCACCAGGTAGTCGAGCAGGCGTAGGTGCTCATTCTCCAGCAAGTTGCCCACCGTGTCGGTGATTTCCACGTCCCACACGTGCACCCGGAAGGCATCCACGCCCATGCGCGCGAGGTGGTACACGTCCTGGGCGATGGCCTGCTCGTGCGGCACGCCCATTTTCTGCACGGCCCGGTAGGAGTAGGCAAACGGCGTGGTGTAGTTCACCCCAAACAGCGCCACTTCCTGCTTGCCTTTCTGCCAGCGCAGCACGCCGTTCTTGTCCACGAACACCTCGCCGCTGGGCTGCTTCGCTTCCGGCTGGGCCGCGGCCGTAGGCGGCACAATCGTATGACAACTAAGGGCCAGAAACAGCAGGTAAGCGAAGCGAAAGCGCATGCGACGAGTGAAGTGAGCCCAGCGGCTGTGAGCAGAATAAGGGAAAGGCTGCGGCTTTAACCATGCGCTAACGACGCGAATGGGCCGCGTTTAGCTGGTTTTTTGCCAGTGCCGGTGGGGTGCCGGAACATGCCCGCCCCGAAAGTAAGGCGGCTGAGGTAAACAGCAAACGTTTGCGCAGATGTTGAAGTTACGTGCTACTTTTCGAGTGAATTATTAAAATGCCGCCTTTCTGGCCGCTAGCTGCGTATTTGCAGTCCCATTACGTCCTTTCTTTTCTCCAACTTCTTTCGCCCATGTCAGCCCCTCTTGCACAGGACATCCACACCGATTTTCAACGGCGCTTCGGCTACGAGCCCCTGCTGGTGCGCGCCCCCGGCCGCGTCAACCTCATCGGCGAGCACACCGACTACAACGGGGGCTTCGTGCTGCCGGCGGCCGTCGACAAGGAAGCCATTTTTGCCGTGGGCCTGAACAACGGCCCGAAAATCCGGCTGGTGGCGCACGACCTGGGCGAAACCCTGGAGCTGGCCGACGCCGCCGAAATCAGCCCCAGCGAAACCCATTGGGCCAACTACCTGCTGGGCGTGGCCGCGCAGTTCCAGCAGCGCGGCGTGGCCGTGCCGGGGTTCGACTGCGTGTTTGGCGGCACCATTCCGCAGGGCGCGGGCATGTCGTCGTCGGCCGCCATTGAGTGCGGGCTGGCCTTTGCTTTGAACGACTTGCTGAAAACCAATTTTGACACCATGGAGCTGGCCCGCATTGCCCAGAAAGCTGAGCACACCTACGCCGGCGTGATGTGCGGCATCATGGACCAGTTTGCCAGCCTGTTCGGGCGCGACGGCCACGTGGTGCGCCTGGACTGCCGCTCCCTGGAGTACGCTTATTTTCCCTTCGACACCGCCGCGGCCCGCATTGTGCTCTGCAACTCCGGCGTGAAGCACAGCCTGGCCAGCTCGGAGTACAACACCCGGCGCCAGGAGTGTGAGCGCGGCGTGGCCGTGCTTCAGCAGCAGTACCTGCACGTGCAAACCCTGCGCGACGCCACCCTGGCCCAGCTGGAAGAGCACCGCGCCGAGCTGGGCGATACCGTGTTCCGCCGCTGCGCCTACGTGGTGCAGGAAAACGCCCGCGTCGAAGCCGCCTGCCAGCACCTTGAAGCCGGCGACCTGGCCGCCTTTGGCCAGGACATGTACGCCTCGCACGCCGGCCTGCGCGACGACTACGAAGTGAGCTGCGCCGAGCTGGACGTGCTGGTGGAGGCCGCCAAGGCCGTGCCCGGCGTGTTCGGGGCCCGCATGATGGGCGGGGGCTTCGGCGGCTGCACCATCAACCTGGTGGCCCCGGAGCACGTGGAAGAATTCATTGCCAGCGTCAGCGCCGCGTACGAGGAGAAGCTGGGGCTGAAGCTGGAAACCTACCAAACCACGATAGTGGCCGGCGTGGGGGCCTTGGCAATGAACAATGGACAATGAGCAATGAGCAATTGCCGGGCGCACTGTCTTTCAAGCCAGGTCTCTCCTTCATGGGCCATCCTGCCTG
>DASVTG010000656.1:0-2017 GCA_036387695.1 Hymenobacter sp.
AGCCAGCCGAGTTGTCGCGCGGAATTTCAGTCCGCGAGTAGCCCGCGGTCATCCGAATCAAGGCGCGGACTAAAAGCTCACGCTACAATCGCGCTGCCGTGGCTCCCCTCTCCGCGGGAGAGGGGCCGGGGGTGAGGTGCCCCGCGTCAGGCAATGCCGCCCACCTTCCCTCCTACTCTGGCAGCAGGCGCTTGAGCAGGCGCAGCTTATGCGAATAGCGCTGGCGCTCGCGGTTAAATATGCCGTTGTGGTCGAGCGGGTCGATGCGGACTTCGCCGTGGGCGTGCAGGATTTGGCCTTCGTCGAGCACCATGCCCACGTGCACGATGCGGCCCTCGGCGTTGTCGAAGAAAGCCAGGTCGCCGGGTTTGGCTTGGGCCACGAAATGGACGGGCCGGCCGTGGTCAATCTGCTGGCGGGCGTCGCGCGGGAGTTGAATGCCGACCAGCCCGTAGAGCTGCTGGCACAACCCGGAGCAGTCGAGGCCGAAGACGCTTTTGCCGCCCCACACATAGGGCGCTTTCAGGTACATCAGGGCCGTTTTGCGCAGCAGGGCCGCCTGGCGGGCAAAATCGGGGGCAGCGGCGGGGTTGGTGGCCGTGCCGTTGAAGAAGTACTGCCGGTCGCCGAGGCGCAGGTTCATGCCGTCGAAAAACGGCAGGCGGCAGCCCAGGGTAAGCGGAATTTTGGTGGTGGCGTCGCTCACGGCCTGCACCACGTCCAGGGCCCGGGGGTGGTCCTGGGCGCACCACTGGGCGTAGTACTCGGGAGTCACGGGCGTGTGCTGCTTGAAGTCAATCCAGCCCACGTAGTCATCGGCGGCGAGCTGCACCTGCAGCCAGCTGTCTTGGGTGACCAAAATCTGATAGCATTCCCCAAACAGGAGCTGGGTGACCAGCTCGGCCCGGTCGTTGGGCTCGGCGCGGACGGGGACAGCGCTAAGGGCGCAGATACCGGGATTCAAGAGGTGAATGGGCGAATGAGTGAAGGACTGAATGCAAAGAACGGTAGCAAAGCATTCACCCCTTCACTCATTCGCCCATTCACCCACTGATTACATTCGCTCCATGTCGCGCTTCTGCGCTTTTTCCTTGAGGTCGTTGCGCTTGTCGAAGAGCTTTTTGCCTTGGGCCAACGCAATTTCGATTTTGGCAAAGCCACGGTCCGTCACAAACAGCCGGAGCGGGATGATGGTCAGGCCCTGGTCCACGCTTTTGCCGGCCAATTGTTTGAGCTCGCGCTTGTTGAGCAGCAGCTTGCGGGCGCGCATGGCGTCGTGGTTGTTGTAGGTGCCCAGCGCGTAAGGCGCAATGCGGATGGAGTGAATCCAGAGGTCGCCGCGCTGGTCGAAGGTGCAGTAGCCATCGGTTAGGTTCACGTTGCCTTCGCGAATGCTTTTGATTTCGGTGCCTTGCAGCATCACGCCCGCGTCGTACTTGGCCAGAAAGGTGTATTCGTGGCTGGCGCGGCGGTTTTTGATGTTGATAATGGCGGGTTTGTCGTCTTTGGCCATGCTAATGGTTCGATTCAGGGGGTGTGGGCGCCGCGGCTTCGGCTTGCAACTTGGCAAAATGGGCCGCCAAGCGAGCGCGGGACACGATGCGCTGGCCGGTGTGGCCGGTGGCCACGAGGCGGGTGCCTACCCGGGCTTCTACGGCGCAACGCAAATTCGCGCCGTCGAGGGCCGCAAAGGTAGCCGTCAGCACCACGGTTTCGCCTGCGAAGGCCGGTGCGTGGTGCTGAATGACCAGCTCAGTGCCGATGCCTTCTTCGTCGGGAGCCTTCATTTCCAAAACGAAGAGGCGGGCTGCCCATTCCATTTCGCGGCCCAGGGCAAAAGTGCTGAGCACCTGATGGACAAGGCCGCCCGTATCGGGCCCGAAGTCAGCAAAACCCTGCGGCTGCACCACGTAAACATGGGTTTTGGTGGCGCGGGGGAGGAAAGGGTTGGTCATGAGCAGTAGCGCGAACTTTGCGGTTCGCGTCCCCGCGCCGTTAACGCAAATCGAACGGCGCG
>DASVTG010000657.1:0-2869 GCA_036387695.1 Hymenobacter sp.
TGGGAATTGTAGCCGGACGCCGCCGATTCGGTGTTGTTGGTGGGCGTGCCCTGGGGCACGAGCTGCACGCCGCTGGTGTAGTAAAGTTCGCTGAGTAGTTCCTGCAGCGCGGTGTGGCCGGTGGGTTGGCCGGAACCTGCCTCAGTGCGCACGCCCAGCACCACCAGGCGGGCAAAGCCTTGGGCGTACTCGGCCGGGCCCAGGCCCGAGAGGTCCACGCGCACGGCCATGCCCTGGGCCTCGGCTTCGGCAAAATCCACGGTCCAGCGGTTGCCCGCATCCACGCCGCCAATGCCGTCCGCGTCGGGGATCGCCGCGGGGTCGAGTCCCACGGGCAGCCGGTCCCGGTTGGGCAGGGCCCGGCCATCCACGGTTTTGGAGAGGCGCAAAAACTCCGTGGTGGGGTGGGGCACGGTTTGCGCGTTGTAGCTGCGCCCCGAACCGGCCGGGTAAAACAGCTGCTTCACCGGGCCCTCGGCCACCTGGCTGCCGTCCGCTGCCCGGGTGTAGAGCAGCACCGAAAAATGGTCGGGCAGGCCCCGGGCCTCGGCGGGACGCGACCAGTTGCTGTCGGCCGCGGTGAGGGGCACCGCCGGCAGGCTGGGCACCTGCCCGGCGAGCGCCGCCGGCACGGTCTGGCGCAGAATCCACTGGGCGCGGGGGGCGCCAAAGCCGGCCACCAGGGCCCGCCAATGGTCTAAATCGTGCTTGAATGCCGCAGCGTCAGGTTGCGGGGCCAGCGCCCAGTACCGCTCGCCGGCGGCCTTTTCGGCGGAAGTCAGGCCCGGCTCGTGGGTGCTGACGCCGAGCTGGTCGGGGTAAATGCGCACCAGCAGCTCCCGAACTTCTGGGCGCGTATCGGTGGCAGGGGTGTGCACGAATTTAACTTGCACGCTCACCGGCAGCAGCAGCACGGGGAAGTGGGCATCGAGGCTGCCGGGCAGCGCGGAAAGGGTTGGTTCAGACATGGAAAAGACCAGACGGCGCGATTAAACGCAGGAAGAGGAAATGAGAGAAAACGAGTTGGTGAGCCCAGTCCCGGATAGGGCACGGTGGGCCCCGCCGGGGGCAAGGGAGCCCCGGCCCTCTTCAAAAAGAGGGTGCCAACGGACGTTGGTCACGGAACAGAAGGCGGCAGGGCGCCGGTACTAGTCGAGCACTTGGCTCAGGTCGAGGGAGGCCAGGACGGGCGCCTGAAACAAGGCGTAAGCCACCGTGGCGCTGTCGGTCAGATACGCCACCGAAGCGGGTTCGGTCCGGGCGTGGGGCTTGCCTGTAGGGCTGATGACGAGGCCGGCTCCCGGCTCCGTGCCGAGGTATTCCCAGGAAAAATCGTTCCAGCTCAACGGGTGAGCAATGGGCGTCTGTTCGGAATCAGTGATGGGCGCTTTCTCGTCGAGGCCGAACTTGGGCTGGCCGGGGCGCTCCATGAGCATCAAGTAATAATCCGCGGTCGTTGTGCCGGCGGACAAGTCGAAGCGCACTACCGCCAAGTCCTGGCCCACGGCCAGGCGCTGACGCGGGTACAGCATCTGCGCCGGGTCGGCGGTGGGCTCGGTTTTGAGTTGCAGGGCCAGCACCAGGGTGGGGTAGCGACGCAGCAGCTCCGAGCGCAGTGCCAGGCGCAGCAAGGTAGTCGGCTCCGGGCTCGGGGCGTTGCCGCCCAGGGCACTGCTCGCCCACTGGTCCAGGGGCTTGATGTCGAGCAGGGCCGCCTCGGCCAGCGCCGCGGCTGCTGCGGCTTCAAGGGGCGCTTGGGTTATGGGCGGGGTGGGGGAGAACTGCATGTTTACGTGCTCGCTCACATCCCAAAACTGCTGGAAGAAGGTGCCGCGCACGTCCACCGGAAAGCCCCGCCAGAGTAATTCCGAGCCCAGGGCGTGGTTGAGGCCCACCATGTAGGCTTCAATGAAGGCTTGGTTAACCTCGAGCACGGCCACGCCCCCGGCGGGGAATTCGCCCAGGCCCGGCACGAACAGTTCGGGGTGACGCTGACGCAAGGCCTCTCCCATGGCGTCTTTGAACACGGGGCTCACCTTGGCCTGCTTGATGACGGGCAGGGCAGCGTCGGTGGGAGTAGCCGTGGCCACCGCACCCGCGGTAACACTGGTCAGCGCCAGGGGCTCAAGATAGCTGACAGCAAAGGGGGCCATTTCCTTGCCGGTCGCCGATTCGCCAGTGGCCATGGTTTGCCGCGCGAAAACGAATTCATCTGCTGCTGGCGCGCCCGTGACCATTTCCTCGGCAATCCGCGCCGGCTCGTTGGGGGTGGTTACGGTGAAGTCGGCGGTAGTGAAGTCCAGGGTCCTAAAGTCCCCCGTCAGGGCCGAGGTCGGTTCGTCGAAGTTGCCCACGAAGAAGTCGGTGGCGTTGAAGTCCTCGCCCTCAAAATCACCCGTAAGTACCGGGGCGGGCGGCACGACGATGGTTGGGGCCGCTTGTTTGATTCGAACCTGAAAGACGGGGCCGGGCGCGGTGCCCGCCGCCACGTCTTCCTTCAAGGACTCCAGGGGCAGAACCGGCCGCACGTACTGGGGCTTTTTAAAGCCGACCACCGTGGTTAACTGGGTTTCGGGGGTGTCGCCGACGACCTCTTGCGTAAGAAACGCCGTGTAGGCCTGCCCGAAGCGCAGCATTGCGCCCTCATCAGTTGTCAGCGAGGGCGGCGGCAACAGCACCAAGGCCGCCTGGCCAGTGGTGGCGACGCCGGACTTTAAAAAGGAGTCCACCAGCTCATCTTTGAACTGGAAGGCCCGCACCTGCTCGGCCCGCTCGGGGGCCGCCGTGAACGTGCCGCCGGCAAGGCCGCTGAGCAAGGCATCGCGCTGGCGCAGGCTGGTGCCGGCGGCACCCTCGGGCTGGGAGGGTC
>DASVTG010000658.1:0-3465 GCA_036387695.1 Hymenobacter sp.
GTTGGAGCGACCCAGCTTGCTGGCGTTGGTGTAGCTCGACGAGGCCGAGTAGGCCAGGGCCTTGGACTCGCGCAGCTCCTGAAACACGATGCTGCCCATGCCGCCGCCGAAATACTCGTTGTAGAGGCTCACGGTAGGCACCAAGGCTTTGTCGTATGGGTCGCCCTTAGTCAGGAACAGGATTTCGGCCTGCACCATGTTGTAGTCCACCCAGTACACCTTCTTGTCTTTCAGCGGCTGCTCGGCAAAGTCTTTGGCAGCGGGAGCGGGCGTGAGTTTGGCAGGGGTGCGATGAAGCTCTGTCAAAGTCTCCGCTATGCCTTTCACAGAAAAGGATTGGGTTGCATTATGACCATACTTAGAATATGGTATGCGCGGCCCGTAATACAGTATCCGATGCTCGTAAGTCGGCAGCTTCTTAATCAGCGCCGTGAGTTGCTCAGGCTTCAAGGCCTTCAGCTCTTTCTCGCTCAGGATGTTCGTGAAGGGGTTTTTGGGGCCATACTTCACGTAGTTCACCATTGCCGCGTTCAGAATCACCTGCTTGTTCAGCTTGGCGTCCTGGCGCGACTTGAGCGTACCGGCCACCATGTTTTTCAGGGCGGCGGCATCGGGCTTGGGCGCGTTCAGTAGCAGTTCGAACAACTCCAGCGCCGGCTCCAGGTTGCTGTCGAGGCCGTTCAGGGTCACGAATGTGCGGTCGGCCCCACTGCTCACGTTGAAGGAACAGCCCAGCTTGTAAAACTCTTGCTGCAGCTGCGCCGCCGAGTACTGACCGGCGCCCAGGTACTGCAGGTAATCGGCCGCCATGCCCCAGCGCGGGTCGTTGTTGGTGCCCACGTCCAGGATGTAATACAGGTTGAACAGGCCGTTCTCGCTGTTCTTGGTGTAGTACAGCGGCAGGCCGGGCTTGATGGCCGTTTCCTGAATATCCTTCTTGTAATCCACAAACACCGGCTGCAGCTCCGAGCTGGGCATGGCCGTGAGCTGCTTGTAGTAAGTAGAAGCCACGTCACGGTTGGCGGGCACGGGCGTAATGGCAGGCTTCACCACCTTCACCTTGTTGGGGTCGGTGCCGGTGCGCTTGAACACGTTTACGTAATTCTCGCCGTAGTTGTCGTTGGCGAACTTCACGATTTCCTCCTTCGTGATGGAAGCGAAATCTGCTTGCTGCTTGAGGTAATCTTTCCAGTCAACGCGCTCAATGAAGGCCTCGTACATGGCGCTGGCGCGGGCTTCGTTGCTTTCGTAGCTCTTGGTGCGCTCCAGCTTGTCGTTGTTGACGATGGCGGGAATCAGCCAGTCGGGGAAGTTGCCGGCTTTCACCTTGGCCAGCTCAGCCAGCAACAAGCCCTTTACTTCTTCCAGCTTCTGGCCCTGCCGCGGCGTGCCGTAGATGACGTGCGTGGAATAGTCGTCGTTGAGGTCCGTGAACGAGGCGGCTTGCAGCACCTTCTGCTGCTGGTTTAGGTCGAGGTCGATGAGGCCGGCCTGGCCGTTGGTCAGGATTTTGTCCATCATCCGCAGGCGGAGGCCGTCGCGGGTGGCCTTGCCGGGCAGGCGGTAGCCCAGCATCACGTTTTCGGACTGCGGACCCAGTATTTCGCGGGTTATGGGAGCCGTTAGCGGCTTCTCTACCGGCGCATTGAAAGCCGGCGCCGACTTGCTGGGCAACGCGCCAAAATACTTGTCAATAACCCGAATGGTGGCGTCGTAATCCAAATCACCGCTCAAACACAGCGCCACGTTGCTCGGCACGTAGTACTGGCCGAAATACTTCTTAATTTCCGTGATGGACGGGTTTTGCAGGTGCTCAATCGTGCCGATGGTCGTCTGCGTGCCGTAGGGATGCGTGGGGTATAGCGCGGCGTTCAGCGCTTCAAACTCCTTGTTGAAGTCGCTGTCTAGGCCCCGGTTCTTCTCCTCGTACACCGCTTCCAGTTCCGTGTGGAACAGGCGCGGCACCATCTCCTGCATCCGCTCGGCCTGGATGGCGGCCCACTTCTCCAGCTGGTTGCTGGGAATGTCTTCTTGGTAAACCGTTTCCTCGCTGGAAGTGTGCGCGTTGGAGCCTTTGGCGCCGATGGCGCCCATCACCTTGTCGTACTCGTTCGGCACGGCGTATTTGGCGGCTACGCCCGAAATCGAGTCAATCTGGTGGTAGGTGCGTTTGCGGGCGACGGGGTCGTTGCGCTGGCCGCGGTACACTTCGTACAGTGCCTCAATCTTATCAAGTTCTACTTTTTCCTTGGCCCAGTCCTGCGTGCCCAGCTTGGAAGTTCCTTTGAACACTATGTGCTCAAGGTAGTGCGCCAGGCCAGTAGCGGTGGCAGGGTCATTCTTCGAGCCTGCCCGCACCGCTAGATAGGTCTGAATGCGCGGGGCGTCTTTGTAATCGGACAGATAAACGGTCAAACCGTTGTCGAGCTTGTAGATACGCACCCCGAGGGGGTCGCCGGCCACCGACTCGTAGCGGTATTCCTTCGGGGTAGCCGACGTGGCAGCGGGCGCAGTGGTTGCTGCCGAGGCAGTGGTCGCGGGCTTGCTCGATTGGCACTGTGTGACAAGACCTAGCACCGCCAGGGCCGGAAACAGTAGCAAAAAGTTGTTTTTCACGAAGGACGCGGAAGGGTAGCTGAGGGGATTCAAAAAACAAAGGTAGCTGGCTGATAGGGGAATAAAAAAAGAAATTTCGCCCTATCTTGCCGGTTTGTTCGGGGTGTAGTCTTCGCGTTGAGCATCACCTCTAACCTTCCCCAAACGTTTGCGGCATTTCTTTAGCGCAAGGTTTCGCGGGGTGAAAAAGAGGTTTCGCAAAGTTGATGTTCGGTCAAACCTTGCGAAACCTCTTTTCACCTCGCGAAACCTTGCGCTTAATAGTCGGCTTCCAGGCCCAACCGTTGCTTGGCCTCGCGCAAGGCCGGAAACCGCTCGGCCAAGTACTCGAATTTGTCCGAGGTGGTGTAAAGCTTTTTGGCGGTGGGCGCGGCGGCCGTCACCACGGGCTGCACGGTAAGGCGCGGGTGCCCGGTGCGGCGGCGCAGCTCGGCCAAAAATTCCACCCGCATTTCATTGAACTGGTCGACCTGGATGGGGTTGTCCACGGCCAGCTCGATGTTGTGCTCGTCGTTGGCCGTCACGGGGCGGTTTAGCACCCAGTACTCGCTCATGCGGTCCTGCGCGCGGCGCTCTTCGGCCAGTTCCTGCCACACGCGCTGCAGCAAAGCGGGGTCGATGGGCGCAACCGGGCCGCTGGTGAATTGCGGCTCCGCCGAGGCCGTGGTTGAGGGGCCAGCGGGGCGGCTGCTCATGTGTTTGAGGCTCGGCAGCTTGCTGGCCAGGCTGGGAATCTTGGCAAAGGCGGCAGCTGGTGAGGGCTTTGGTTCGGGCTCGATGCCTTCGAAGCTGGGCTCGCCAATTTCGACGTGGGGCAGCGTGTCGCGCATCAGGTGGCGCTCCGTGATG
>DASVTG010000659.1:0-4922 GCA_036387695.1 Hymenobacter sp.
TTGTCAGATTCGAAATGGCGGTGTACTTTTGCACCCACAAAAACGGTAACACACCGCAGTTGTGAACACAAAAGTACCGGTTCTGTAGCTCAGCTGGTAGAGCAGTACACTTTTAATGTACGGGTCCTGGGTTCGAATCCCAGCGGGATCACAGCAAAAAGCCTCATTCTGTTCGCAGAGTGGGGCTTTTTTGTTTGGGTCTTTCGCAAGGTTTGGCTTGAAGCGTGGCTGCTCGAAAGCGCGTGGTCTTCGGTTGGCAGACAAGGCGAATTTGAGGCTAGCTCAAATTGAATCCGGCCCAGAGTTGAGGGACGGAGCCGCTATCCTCGAACGTAAGCGCCAAGCCAGCTTGCGACCGTGAACCATCGCAACCGATAGCGAAGCGAGTTGGGCCTCATCGGTGAAAAATGGAATTAACCAAATAATTCAACAAAATAATTGTATATTGATGAGCGATTTGCCCAGCGGGAGGGCTGCGCGAATGGAGCAATGCCGATTCTGAGGTGCCAGAGTTGAAAAAGAACTCGAACATTAGCCAGTTTTTGCTTGCCTGGATGGCCCGTGACGCTTGTTGAACTTGAAGCACTGCTCCTGTGAACGCAACGACTTCCTTGGCTTATTTCACCCGGTCGCTGTCGCAGCGAGGCGTGAGGCAACTGGCGCTGCAGGGCGCATTGCTGTTGATTGGGGTATTTGCCGCCGCGCTGGGCCTGAAAGGATTTTTGCTGCCGAATGGGTTTATTGACGGCGGCGTGACGGGCATTGCCTTGATGGTGAGCCGGCTAACCGGTATATCGTTGTCAGTGCTGATTCTGGTTATCAACGTGCCCTTTGTTGCGCTGGGCTATTACCAGCTCGGGCCCAAGTTTGCGGTTAAGACGCTGCTCACCATTTCGGCGCTGGCCGGGGCTTTGCTGGTGGTGTCGTTTCCCTCGCTCACGCAAGACAAGCTGCTCATTGCCGTATTTGGAGGCTTTTTCTTGGGGGCCGGGGTGGGGCTGGCCATGCGCGGCGGGGGCGTTCTGGATGGCACGGAGATACTGGCGGTGTACCTGAGCAGGAAAATGCCGGCGTCTATCGGAGACATTGTGTTGATTATTAACATAATCATCTTCGGCGTGGCGGCGTGGCTGCTGTCGATAGAAACGGCGCTGTATTCCATCCTGGCCTATTTGTCGGCGGCCAAGACGGTGGACTTTATCCTGGTGGGCATTGAGGAATACACGGGCTTGACGGTTATTTCCTTTCACAGCACCGAAATCCGGCGGATGATAACCGACAAGCTGCACCGCGGCGCCACGGTGTATGAATGCACGCAGGGGTACGGAAAGCACGGGCACCAGCGACTGAAAATTGAAGCCGTCTTTACCATTATCACCCGCCTGGAAGTGGTCAACCTGACCGATGAAATTCATCGGATTGACCCGCAGGCGTTCGTCTTTACCCAAAGCATTGGCGACATGAAGGGCGGCTTGGTGAAAAAGCGGGCCTTGCACTGACCGGAGCAACGGCAATCAAACTAGCGGGCTGCCCCGCTGGGCCCTGGCCAGGGCTTAAAAACAGAAGAATCCGATGAAAGATTGGAATTGCTTTCTGAATGCGCAAGCGAGTGGTTCACCGGCGAGTGGATTGCGAGAATGCCGCGGGGTGCTGTTGGGCATGGCCTTCCCCGCGTTCCAGCCCTGGATGGCGGTGGTGGCGCTGGGGCTGTCGCTGATGCTGTTTTGGTGGTATTGGGTGCTCAGGAAGGGCCCGGCTGCCCGGCCGGCCGCCTTGGCCATCACTTCCAGCGCTGCCCTGCCCATGGCCGGCTCCGAGCCGAACGCGGGCCCGGAGGAGCTGCTGGAAGCGATGGAGCGCTTGCAGAAAGCAGGCGCGGAAGTGCTGCTGGAGCACGCCGAATCCTTGTTGAGCCACCCCGATGGGCGGGTGCGGCACCGCATTCTCGGGTTGATGGGCAGCCAGCTGCCAGCAGCGCCGTTGCGCCAAGTGGCGCTCACCGATTCCAGCTCCGTGCTGCGGGAGCTGGCCAGCCAGCTGCTGGGCCGCCGCTTGGAAACCGATGAACTGCTGCACCACCCCGACGTAGCGGTGCGCATCGGCGCGCTGAGGGGCCGGCTGGAAGCAGCACCCGACGATGCCCCGGCTCACGCCCATTTGGCCGCGGCCGCTTCGGCAACCGACGCGGCGGCGCGTTTCACTGCCCTCGCACTTATCGATTTTCTGCCGCTGGCGCAACAAGTGGCGCTGGTAGAAGCCAGCCTGCACAGCGCCGAGCCCGACGTGGTGCAAGCCGCCGCAGAAGCCGCGGCCGGCATTCCCAGCGCGGCCCTGGCGCAGCAACTGGTGGCGCTGCTGCGAGTGAAGGCCGTGCGGGCCGCCGCTGCCGCCAGCCTGCTGCGCCTGGGCGACGTGGCGCTCACCGCGCTCGCGGAAGCGCTGGCCCAGGAAACGGACCGGCGGCGCCTGCGGGTGCTGGCCCATACCTGCGCCCGATTGGCCACGCCCACGGCCCGGCGCGTGCTGGTGCGAGCGGCGCAAAACGCCTGCCTGCCGAAACGGGCCGCCGCGCTCAGGGCCCTCGGCAGCTTTGACACCGTGCCCGACGATGCGCCGTTGTTTCAGCGCTTGGTGGAGGAGGAAATGCAGCTGGCGCAGCAATTGATGCACGGCATGCTGGAAGCATCAGCCGAACTCGACCTGGCCCTGCGGTATGAGCTGGGCCAGTGCCGGGCGCGGTTGTTTGGCAGCCTCCTGCAAGTGTTTGAGCGGCCGCTGCTGCTGGAAGCGCAGCGCGCAGTAGCCTACGCCACGCCCGACCGGCAAGCCCCGGCCATGGAAGCCCTGGACGAGGTGCTGCCGCGGCCGCTCTACCAGGGCCTGCAAGCGCTGCTGGACGCGGGCCGCCTGCGCAGCAAGGTGCAGGCGCTGGACGACCTGCTGGGGCCCTACACGTCGTCGGAACCCATTCAGGCGGCCGTGGTGCGGCGGGGCGCGACGGCCTTTTCTGGCTGGACCATTGCGGTGGCCTTGCGGCAGTGGCAAGCCCGGGCAAACACCGTGGCGCATTTGTACCCGCACTTGCTTTCGAAAGACCTGTTGGTGCAACAAAGCGCCCACGCCGTGCTGCGGCAGCTGGCCGGGCGGCGGCCCGCCGCGCACGAGCAATTGGTGTTGCTTCACCCCGACGTTATCTCGCTCTCCATGAACAACTCAGCTTCCTCGCCGGGCGTCTCGGCCCACGAGCGGGTGCTTTTGCTGAAAGGCACTGCGCTCTTCGGCGAAACTCCCGAAAACGTGCTCGGCACCATTGTGCCCATTCTGAAAGAAATAGCTTTTCAGCCGGGGCAGGAGATTTTTGAGAAGGGCAGCCTTGGCACGTCGCTGTTCATTGTGTGCGAAGGGGAGGTGGACATTTTCGACGGAAAACGGCTGCTGACCACCTTTCACAAAGGCGACTTTTTCGGGGAGCTGGCCCTGCTCGATGCCGCGCCGCGCTCGGCAACGGCCGTGGCACGCGGGCACATAGAGACACTTCGGCTGGACCAGGAAGAATTTTACGACGTGATGGAAGAGTGCCCCGAAGTGCTGCACAACATTCTGCGGGTGCTGTGCCAGCGCCTGCGCCGGCAGAACGAGATGTCCCTTAAGGAAGCATAAGACCCCACCGGGACACAGGCGATACTTATGAAACACTGGCTCGTTCTTGCGCTCTTTGCTACCGGGGTATTCTTTCCCGCCTCCTCTTGGGCGCAAACGCGCACGGCCGATAGTTTGCGCGCCTTGCTGCGTGCCCAAACCCGGCCCGATACGGTGCGGGTGCGCCGCTTGCAGGCGCTCAGCGGCGAGCTCATCATGAAGGATTTGCCGCAGGCCATTGCGGTGCTGGAGCAGGCCCTGGCGCTGAGCCGGCGGCTGCCCGACCCGCGCGGCGAAGGCCAGTGCCTGATTCGGCTCGGCACCTTGTACCGCCTCCACAACGAATTCGTGCGGGCCCGGCACCGCACCCAGCAGGCCATGAAGCTGTTTGCCCAGCGAAAAGACACCGCCGGCTTGGGCGTGTCGTACCTGCAGCTGAGCTACATCGAGATGGTGCAGGAAAACCCCGCCGCCGGCCTGCGGGCCGCTCTTGAAGGGTTGAGCTACGCCGAGCACGCCCACGACCGCAGGACCCAAACCCGCCTGCAGCTGGCGCTTGGCAACACCTACATGCAACTCAGCAACTACCCCGACGCGCTGACGACGCTGCAAGCCACGCTGCGCAATGCCCAGGCGCAACACGACGAGCACATGGTGGCCGCAGCGTTGAGCCTGCTGGGCAACACCTATAAAAAAATGAAAAAGTGGCCCATTGCCCTGGGCTACTACCGGCGGGCGGTGCAGCTGAACCGCCGGCTGGGTGACTGGCGCAGCGTGACCATCGACGAAACCAGCCAGGCCGAGCTGTATGCCGACAAGGGCGATTATCCGCAGGCCCTGCGCCACGGGTTGATGGCCCGTTCTTCGGCCCGCGACAGCAAAGATGCGTACACCCTGCCGCCGGCCGAAGTGGCCTTGGCCCGCGCTTATTTGTTTGCGGAACAGCCCGACAGCGCCATTGCCCTGGCCCGCCACGGTTTTGCCCTGAGCCAAGCCGCGCGCAGCAACGAAACCCTGCGCAACGCCAGCGACGTGCTGGCCCAGGCCTATGCGCAAAAAGGGCAGTGGGAGCCGGCCTACTGCTACCACCGGCAGTGGTCCACCTACCAGGACTCGCTGGTGGGGCTGGAAACCCAGAAAAAGACCAGCGCTTTGTTCTACAACTACGCCCTGGAAAAAAAGCAGGACCAGATTGCCTTGCTGACCCAGGCCCGCCAGCTGCAACGCCAGCAGCTGTACGGGCTGCTCGCGGGCTTGGTGGGGACGGTGCTGGTGACCGCGCT
>DASVTG010000660.1:0-12416 GCA_036387695.1 Hymenobacter sp.
ATACGCCGGGCAGGGTGTCTTTTTTGGAGACGAGCGACGTGAACCAATAGCAGGAGCGGGGCCGCCGGCCGCTTTCCTGCACCATGCGCCGGATGAAGGCCGCCTCGCCGCCCTCAGTCCACAGCTCGTTGTTTTGCCCGCCGAAGTTCAGGGCGGGCCGCGGGCCGCGACCGGTGCCCAGGTTGGTGGTTTTGCGCTGGGTGCCGGCGGCAGCCTCGGCGGCCGAAGCGTGAAACGGTGGGTTGCACATGGTCAGGTCGAACGCTTCGCCGGCCTGGATGAGGCCGTCGAAAACGCGGGTGCGGGCGGGCTGCAGGCGGCACTCGATGGCCCCGGCCAGGGCGGGGTTGGCGGCTTCAATCTGCTGGGCGGCGCGCACGGCCACGCCGTCCACGTCGGAGCCCACAAAGTGCCAGCCGTACTCGCAGCGGCCAATGATGGGGTAAATGCAGTTGGCCCCCACGCCCACGTCGAGCACCGTGATTTCTTCGCCGGGCGGCAGGGCGCCGCCGTTGCTTTCGGCCAGCAAGTCGGCCAGGTAGTGCACGTAATCGGCCCGGCCGGGAATGGGCGGGCACAGGTAGCCCTTGGGAATGTCCCAGTGCTCGATGCCGTAGAACTGCCGCAGCAGCGCTCGGTTCAGGGCTTTCACTGCGGCGGGGTTGGCAAAGTCAATCGACAGGTTGCCGTACTGGTTGGGCTGCACGAAGGCGGCCAGCTCCGGGCTGCGCTGGCGAAGCTGCGGGAAGTCGTAGGGCGCGCGGTGGGGGTTGCGCGGGTGCAACTCGCTTTTCTCGGCGGGAGCAACAGCGGGCGTTGGCTTCATAAAGTTGGGTAATAATTCAAAAATTTGTCATGAAGATGACAAATTATACAAAGACCGAATTGCCAAACGGCTGCATAAAAGCAGTTACATGGTCTTGTACAGGTACCAGCCCTCGCCCAGGGGCTTGAGCACGATGAGGTGGTCGGGCGTCATGGCCGGCAGCTGGGCGGCTTCGGGCTGGTAGAGCAGGCCCACCGTGCTGGTGACCTTGCCACCGATGACGAACTCCAGGCAGCTGCTGCAGCCGGTTTCGCGGCGCGTGACGCGGCCCAGGTACAGCTTGCGGAGCAGGGCGTGCACGGCGGGGTCGGCGTTGGCGGCTTGCTCACTGGCGGCGGCCAGGCTGTCGGCGGCAAAGTACCGGCCGGCTTGCACCAGGCGCAGCACCTTGCGAAAGTCGGCCCGGTTCTTCCGGAAATGCGCGGCAATTTCGGCGTCGGAGCTGGTCCACAGCTTGAGGTTGCCCACGGTGAAGGCGTGGCTGGCGTCGGGGTGCTTGAGGTCGTACTGGGCCACTTCGGCCGGCGGCATGGCCGAGAGCAGGTCCACCATGGGCGGGCCCAGGTGCGTCATGGCCAGGTTGCGGATGGCGCGCAGCTTCCAGGTGTCGCCTTCTTTGGCGAAGTGCAGGTAGAAGTCGCGGCGCTCGGCGGGGTCGCGCAGCTCCACGGCCACCACGGCGGTGCTGGGGCCCTGCTCCAGGAGCTGGCAGGTGCGGCGCAGGCGGTCCGGAATCTGCTGGCCCAGGGTTTCGCGCTTGGCCTGGCCCGCGGCCTCGCAGCAGAGGTATTCTTTCATGTCGGGCCAGCCGGCCGGGGCCACAAACTGCTCGGCAATCTGCAAGGGCTCAAGCGGGGCGAAGGCCTCCACGGCCCGGGGCAGCCACAAACACAGGGCGAGTAGGAAATGCTTCATGAGCAAACCTAACCCCAAAATGGTCTGCTTTGATTCCCGCTTGCGGCCGCCGGTTCCACCGGGGGTTGGGGCCGCTGGCCGTTTCTTTGCCGCTATGAAACACCGCGCGCCGCTTCTGCTTATCGGGTTGATGGTTTTTGGGCTTTCTTCCAGCCAATTGGCGGCCGCGCAAAAGCCGCCACTCACGCGCCCGCAATACCAGGAGGATTTCGACTATTTCTGGAACACCGTCCAAACCAATTATTGTTACTTCCCCCAAAAACAAACCGACTGGCCGCAGGTGCGCGCCCGCTACCGCCCGCAGCTGGACACGCTCAGCAGCCGCCGGGCCTTTGTGCGGGTGCTCGAAAACGCCCTGGCCGAGCTCTACGACCACCACGCCGGCCTGGGCACCAGGCGGCCCGATTCGCGCCGCCTCGTGCCCACCGGCACCGACATCTGGGCGGAATTCATCAACGGCCAAGCCGTGGTGCAGGCGGTGCGCCCCGGCTTTGGCGCCGAGCGCGGCGGGGTGCGCCCCGGCATGGTCATCACGGCCGCCAACGGCGTGCCCATCGCCGAAGCCATCCAGCCCTTTCTGCCCCGCACGCTGCGCCAGCCCGATGCCGCGGCCCGCAATTTTGCCCTGCTCCAACTACTGGCCGGCGACCACCTCCAGCCGCGCGTCTGGAGCCTGCTGGCCAACGGAAAGGCCTTGTCGGCCCGCCCCGACGAGCCGGCCATGCAGCTGGAAACCTTCCGCTACCCGGCCCGCTTGGAGGCCTGCCGCATCGGCTCTGTCGGCTACCTCAAAATCAACAATGCCCTGGGTGACAACGGCCTCATTGCGTCTTTCGACAGCGCGCTCACCGCGCTGGCGGGCACGCAAGGGCTGATTCTGGACCTGCGCGAAACGCCCAGCGGCGGCAACACCACGGTGGCCCGCGCCATCATGGGGCGGTTCATTAAGACCGAGGCGGCCTACCAGCGGCACGAGCTGCCGGAAGAAGCCAGAACCGGCATTCGGCGCAGCTGGCTGGAGCTGGTGGCGCCCCGCGGCCCGCGCTATGCCGCGCCGCTGGTGGTGCTGGTGGGCCGCTGGACCGGCAGCATGGGCGAGGGGCTGGCCGTTGGGTTCGATGCCCTGGGGCGGGGCACGGTCATCGGCACCGAAATGGCCCGGCTCAACGGCGCCATTCACTCCTACCAGCTGCCCAACTCCGGCATCGGCTTCAGCTTCCCCGCCGAGCGGCTTTTCCACGTGAACGGCCAGCCCCGCGAAGCCTTTCGCCCGCCGGTTTACGTCGACTTGAAGGCCGCTGCCACCAAGTCGTCGGCTGCTTCCGACCCGGTTTTGCAAGCCGCCCTCGGCCGGTTGCGGCGCCAGAAATAAGCCGACGCCCGCGAAAGGCTAACGGCGCGGGGCCGGGCCTTTGCTGCGGCCGGCGGGTTTGCTCTTGGCAGCGGGGCGGCTGCCGGTGGCGCTGGGCCCCTTGCTCTTGGGCCGGGCGGGGCCGCCCGCGCCGGCTTTGGCGGGGCGCTTGCCGGGGCCGCTGGCCGCGAGCTTTTCGGGCCGTGGGCCCCACCAGCCGTTGCTCGACGGGTTTTTTTGCGAAGGAGGCCCGGCTTTGTGAGGCCGCCGAACTTTGGCTTCGCCGGGTGCCGAAGCTTCCGAAGCGCTGGGGCGCGAAGGCTTGGCGCTGCTGCGCCGCCCGCCCGACGCTTCCTCGGTGCCGCTGGACTTTTCCACCATTTTCATGATGCCGGCCAGCTCCTCCGGGGTCAGCTCGCGCCAGTCGCCCACGGGCAGGCCTTTCACGGTCACGTTCATGATGCGCACGCGCTCCAGCTTCACCACCTCGTAGCCAAAATGCTCCACCATGCGCCGGATTTGGCGGTTGAGGCCCTGCACCAGCGTGATGCGGAAGATGTAGGGCGTTTCTTTCTGGATGAGGCAGGGCTTGGTGACGGTGCCCAGCATGGGGATGCCGGCGGCCATTTCTTCCAGCATGCGGTCGGTGAGAATGCGGTCTACCGTGACGACGTATTCCTTCTCGTGCTGGTTGCCGGCCCGCAAAATCTTGTTCACGATGTCGCCGTCGCTGGTCAGAAAAATCAGGCCCGACGAGTCCTTGTCCAGCCGGCCGATGGGGAAGACGCGGGCCGCGTGGTTCACGTAGTCCACGATGTTGCCCCGCACGCCCGGCTCCGAAGTGCTGGTGACCCCCACCGGCTTGTTGAAAGCCAAGTACACGGCGTCTTCGGCCTGCTTGGGTTCCAGCTTGTGCCCGTTCACGCTCACCCGGTCGCGCGGGCCCACCTGGTCGCCGATTTTGGCCGGCTTGCCGTTGAGCAGCACCTGGCCCTGCTCGATGAACCGGTCGGCCTCGCGGCGTGAGCACAGGCCGCTTTCGCTGATGAATTTGTTGAGGCGGGTGAGGGAAGCGGCGGGCATGGGAGGCGGTTGAAAGTTAAAAAAGAAGAGCGAAAAGGTCGGTGAGCTTTTGATTTTTAACCCTCAACTTTTCCCTCGTTCCAAGGGCTAAAGTACGGCTTTCGAAAGCAGGACCCAAGCCGTGCAAAATCCCGACGCTGCGTAACCCACACACCTTGTACGCGTTAGACCAAGCTCATCCTTTCCAAAACACTTCGCTTCATGTCCGACAAACCCACCATTTTCCCGCCCCAAAGCCAGGACGCCGGCGCCGGCAAGCCCGGCCTGGAGTACAAAATGACCCCCGAGCCCGAGTTCATCCGGGCGGGCTACAAGGGCGCCGACAAGCTCAAGGGCAAGGTGGCCCTCATCACGGGCGGCGACTCCGGGATTGGCCGCGCCGTGGCCGTGCACTTCGCCGTGGAAGGCGCCGACGTGGCCATCAGCTACTTCCCCACCGAGCAGCAGGACGCCGAAAAGGTGCAGGAAATAGTGGTGGGCTACGGCCGCCGCTGCCTGCTGCTGCCCGGCGACCTCAAGCAGCCGGCCTTCTGCCAGGAAATCGTGGACCGCACCGTGGCCGAGCTGGGTGGGCTCAACGTCCTGGTGAACAACGCCGCCGAGCAAAACTGGCACGATTCGCTGGAAGAAATCAAGGACGAGGAGCTGGACAGCATTTTCAACCTCAACATCATTGCCATGTTCCGCATCACGCGGGCGGCCCTGAAGCACTTGAAGGAAGGCGACGCCATCATCAACACCGCGTCGGTGAACGGCTTCAAGGGCAACGAGCTGCTGATTGACTACACGTCGACCAAGGGCGCCATCACGGCCTTCACGCGGGCCTTGTCGTTGCAGCTCATCAAGAAAGGCATACGGGTAAACTCGGTGGCGCCGGGCCCCATCTGGACGCCGTTTGTGACGGCGGCGGGTTTCTTTAAGCTGCCGGTGTTTGGGCACGACGTGCCCATGGGCCGCGCCGGTCAGCCGTCGGAAGTAGCGCCGGCCTATGTTTTCCTGGCTTCGGAAGACGCCTCCTACTTCTCCGGCCAAACCCTGCACCCCAACGGCGGCTCGGTGGTAAACGCCTAAACTGAACCGCAGTCGCTTTCGAACATCCGGGCAAGCGCCACCGTATCAGGCCCTAAAAATGGTTAAATGACCGTTTTTAATTATTAACTCCGAACTGATGAATTTTAAAATGCTTGGCCTTCTGGCCGCTGCCTCGTTGGCCGCCACGGCTTGCTCGCAAGAAAAGACGACGGAAACCGTCACCACTACGCCCGTTACCGATTCCAACACCGCCGTGGTGGTGCCCGATACCATAGCTGCCTACGATGACGCCCGCCGCCTTTCCGCCCGGGTGGCCGAAGACCTCAAGCTGACCGACACCGTGGTGGTGACGCGCATTGAAAAGACGTACTACACCCGCGGCCGCCGCCTGGGCGAACTGGAAACCCGCTACACGACGGACACCACCGGCCGCTACGCCGCCATCCGCCAGGCCAACGACCAGGCCGACGAGGAGGTGCGCACCACGCTCAACAATCCGGACTACTACAACACGTACTCGTCCAACCGCGCCTCGTACGGCAACGGCCCGTATTCGCTGGCCCCGGCCCGGGTGACGCCCGTGCGCCGCGCCAACGGCGTGAGCCAGGGCACGGCCATCAAGAAGCTGGAGCGCGAAGGCGACGGCGACCGCAAAACCAAGTACATGAACGACGCCAAGGTGAAGGTGGACGACGACGGCTCGCGCAAGGTGAAGCTGGCCGACGGCACCAAAATCAAAACCGACGAGGACGGCAACCGCAAGGTGAAAAAGCCGCTGTTCAAGTAGGCGAACCAAGAAAGCAAAAAGGCCCGCTCCACTACTGGGGCGGGCTTTTTTGTGGCCGTACCTGGGGCAGGCTGCTGCCTCAAACCTGGTTGGGGCGGACTTTGGCTGCTAATCGATGCCTGCGCGTCCTCGACAGCGGCGGGGTGCAAGTTCTCCTTGTTGAAGCGGTACTCCCTAGTCTTTCGATACTGATTTATTCAATTTAAGCGCCTGGGAGGTTGTAGTTTGCAGGCTGATACGCGGAGTTTATTTTTATCTTTTTATGACCAACACAGCGGGGCTCAATAACGGTAGCGGGGAAGCGACGGCCCGACCTTTTTACCGCGCTTCCAACTGGCTGCGGCTGTGGGCGTTGCTGGGGGCATTGCTCGCCGGGGCCGGCCGGGCACAGGCCCAGGCGACGATGGAAAACCTGGCAATCCAAGCCAGCGCCGTGGGCCTGACCGGGCCGCCCCGCATCAAGCTCAGCTGGCCCGCCGATGCGCAGGCCACCAGCTACAGCATCTCCCGCGCGATAAAGGACCGGACTTCCTTGCCACGCGTAAACTTCGCTTCCTTGCCTGGCACCGCCATAGAGTTCATTGACAGCAGTGCCGCTCTGGGCATCACCTACGAGTATGCTCTGAGCAAAAGAAGCAATGGGGAGCGGGGGAACGGGTTCGTGGTGGCCGGCATCAAAGCCGCAGCCGTCGAAAGCCGGGGCGTGCTGGTGCTGGTGGTCGATGCCACCCACGCCGCGTATTTGGCCGCCGACATTGAGCGCTTGCAGCGCGACCTGGTGGGCGACGGCTGGCGCGTGCTGCGCCACGACGTGGCGCCTACTATGCCGCCGCCGCAGGTGCGCGCCCTCATCCGGGCCGACTACGTGGCCTCCCAAATGCTGGTGCAGGCCGTACTGCTGCTGGGGCACGTGGCCGTGCCGTACTCCGGCAGCATTTCTCCCGACGGGCACCCCGACCACGACGGCGCCTGGCCGGCCGATGCCTACTACGGGGACTTGAATGCCACCTGGACCGATACCGGCACCAACGTTGGCGCGAGCCGCCCCGCCAACCGCAACGCTCCCGGCGACGGCAAATTCGACCAATCCGAGTTTCCGGCTGAGGTGAGACTGCAAATCGGGCGCATTGACCTGGCCAACATGCCCGCCTTTGGCTTGCCCGAGCGGGACTTGCTGCGGCGCTACTTGCAAAAGGACCACGACTACCGCCACAAAGTATTCGCCGTGGCCCAGCGCGGGCTGGTGGACGATAATTTTGGGTTGAGCACCGGCGAAGATTTTGCCAATAACGGCTGGCGCAACTTTGCTCCGCTGTGTGGTGCCGCCAACGTGGTGGCTGCGGATTACCTCAGCACCCTACGCACCCAGGATTACGCCTGGGCCTACGGCTGCGGCCCCGGCAGCTACACCGGCATTTCGGGGGTTGTGAGCACTGCTGATTACGCCGCCGGGCCGGTGAAAAGCGTTTTTAACATGTCCTTCGGAAGCTATTTGGGCGATTGGGACAACGAAAACAACGTGCTGCGCGCGCCCTTGGCGGCTGAGGGCTACGCCCTGACCAGCTGCTGGGCGGGGCGGCCCGATTGGTCTTTCTGCCACATGGGCATGGGCGAAACCATTGGCTACTGCACCCGGCTGTCGCAGAACGGCAGTTTTGGCTCCCGGGGACAGTTTGGCGTTCGGTCGGTGCACGTGGCCCTGATGGGCGACCCCACCCTGCGCCAGCACGTGGTGGCGCCTCCGGCTGCGCTCACCGCCACGGCCAGCGCCGGCCAAGCGAACTTGGCGTGGGCTGCCAGCCCCGACGCGGGAGCCGGCTACTACGTGTACCGCGCCCACACCCCGGCCGGGCCATTTTTCCGCCTCACGCCGCAGCCCATCGCGGCCCTCACCTTCACGGACCCGGCCCCGCTGCCCGGCACGTCTACCTACCTGGTACGGGCCCGGCAACTGACGACGGGCGCCTCGGGCTCATACTACAATTTGAGCCAGGGGCTGTTTGTGGACTTCACGACGGTAACGCCCAGCGCGAACATCACCTGGCAAGGCACCCAGAGCGTAGACTGGAACACCGCCGCCAACTGGAGCACTGGCGCCGTGCCCACCACCTACGACGTGGCCACCATTGCGGCGGCTACGCCTTTTGCCCCGCGCGTGGCCGCGGCCGCGGCCGTGCGGGAGTTGGTGCTGGCCCCGCAAGCGCAGCTGACCGTGGCCGCGGGCGGTAGCATCCAGGTGCGCACCGCCCTGCAACTACAGCCAGCCGCTGGCTTGCCTGCAACCAGTTTAGTTCTTGCGCCGGGCACGGCCGCGGCTCCTGGTGGCCGCCTGCTGCTGCCCGACCACGCCACGCCGCAGTCGGGGTTGGTGCTGCCGGCCGGCACGTCCCTCACCGTTGGCAATTTTGCCGAAGTGAACCTGATGGGGCATTTTGCAGCTGCGGGCGGAACGTTGTTATGCAGCCCGCGGGGCAAATTGACATTTGCCAACGACCCCACGGCCGCAACCTTTCGCCTCGAGCACACCATCACCACCACGGCTCCCGTGGCGGTGGGTGTCTTGGCCATTGACGGCGCAGCGGAAACCTTGGTGCTGAACGGGCCCGTCCACGTGCTGGGCCAGGTGCTGAATCCGGCCACCATCATCACCAACGGGCAGCTGACGCTGCGCGCCGGGCCCGGGCAGCAAGCCCGCATGACGCCCGTCGTCCCCGCCGTAGGCCGCGCGCTCACGCTGGGGGCGTACGTCGGCAACGTGCGGGTGGAAGTGTACGTCGATGGCAGCAGCAACGCCGGAGTGGGGTACCGTCATCTCTCCGCGCCGGTGGCGGGTGGTACGGTCAACAGCTTTGCCACGGCCTCGTTCGCGCCGGAGGTCAATCCGTTGTTCAACACCCAGGGCAGCGCCGTTACGCCTGCTCCCACCGTTTTGCGCTACAACCAGGCGCGCATTGGCATGGCCGGAGTGCCGGGGCCGGTCGGGTTCGACCAAGGCTGGCTGTCGCCCGCGGCCCTGACGGAACCCTTGGTGGCGGGCAGCGGCTACGCGGTGCACATGCCGGGCAATGCCACGCTGAGTTTCGATGGGCCGGCCGTGACAACCGCTCAGCTCTCAAAGTCCGGTTTGGCGCGGGGCCCCGCCGCCGACGCCGGGTGGCACTTGCTGGGTAATCCCTACGCTTCGCCGCTCGACTGGGACCTTGTCATGAGGACCGGAGCGGGCAATTACTTGTCCACTGTTAATAAAGCGCTCTACCTCTTCAAAAGCAAAGGGCCTTACGCGGGGGCTTATTCCAGCTACCTACCGAAGCAAGATACCTTGGCCGGCATTAGCGTGAACGGGGGCACCAACGTCGTGCCGGTGGGGCAGTCTTATTTCGTGCGCAGGCGCCTTGTCTCAACCAGCGGTTTGGTGACCTTGACCCTAGCTACCCTGCTCACCACGCCCGATTCGACTTCCGGGCAGGGAGGCGTTGCCGAAACCCGGCCGCGGCTCGTGCTGGCCCTGCGCAACGCCGCCGGTACGTTGGCCCACCAAACGGCCATCTACTTTCAGGATGGCGCCACGGAAACCCACGACCCTGGCTACGACGCCCTCTATTTGGCCAGCACCGGCCAGCCGCTGGCCTTGACCTCGACCAGCGGAGCAGAGGCTTTCAGCATCAACGGCCTGCCGCTCCTAGACAGCACCGACGTAGCGGTGCCGTTGCAGCTGAACGCCGCTACGGCCGGCACCTACGAGCTGGCCGTCGATGCCCTGGCCAACCTTCCCGCCGGCTACCGCGCCTACTTGCTGGATGCAGTCGGTGGAACTTACACCAACCTGGCGGTGACGCCCGTGGCGGCAGTGCAGCTGGCCGCCGGGGTACCGTTGGTGGGCCGCTTCAGCATCGTGTTTTCCAAGCAAGCCCTGGTGTTGGCCACGGCTCCGGCCGCGTTGGCGGCGCTGGTGAGCCTCGCGCCAAACCCTGCCCACCACCAGGCGGCGCTGGTGCTGCCCCGGGCCTTGCGTGCCCGACAAGCAACCACCGTGACCATCCTCAACACCCTGGGCCAAACGGTGGGACAACATCGTTTCGGGCCCGGTGCTCCCGAAATGCTGGACTTGCCGCTCGTCGGCCTGGCTCCCGGCTTATACATCGTGCGGGTGCTCACCGCGGTGGGTGCCGTGAGCCGCCGTTTAGTAGTGGAGTAGCAAAGCGAAACCGGCCTTGCGTTGCGAGCGCCAATAGCGCGCGCAATCGTCGACAGCGACTCAGTTTTTCGCTTGGCAGGCCCGGCCCCCGTCTACCTGGGTTCTTGTCACCAGCTCAGCTTCCAGGAGGCGCCGGTGAAGGGGCCGGAGGTGTAGGGCGAAAACCGGCCCTGGCGGTACCAGCGCTGCGGCTTGTGCGGCGGCGCCAGGCCCGTGCCCGGCGAGTCCAGCAGTGCGTCCACGCGGGTGCGGCCGTTGCGGACGGCAATTTTGGCAAAGGCGTAGCCCAGGGCAATGCCAATGGGATAATCGGAGGCCCAGTGCACGCCGTTGTTGAGCATGGAATAACCCAGCAGGCCCATCAGCGAATAGCCCAGCGGGCGAATGAAGCGGTGCTCGGGGTAATTCTCGGCGATGACCGTGACGGTGGCCATGGCCGTGGCCAGGTGGCCGGTGGGGAAGGCGTCGTAATTGGGCACGAAGTGCTGGTAGCGGTTGTAGGACGGAAACAGGTGCCACTCGCCCCGGTCCTTGGTGGCCACGAAGGGGCTTTGGCGGCCGGTGATGCGCTTGAGCGCCTGCACCACCAGGCCGGTGCTGAGAATGGCTTCGCCGAGCTGGCTGGAGGTTTGCAGGGCCCGGTTGTCCCGCTTGAGGCCGCCGTAAATCCAGAAGCCGGAAGCAACGCTCAGGTGGGTCCAGCCGTCGCCCAGGTAGTAGAACGTGCTGTTGAGGTTATCGGGCACGTTGAATTCCAGCGGCAGGTTGACGGAGCCCACGCGGAAGGGCATCGACACCAGCGTTTTCTGCGTGCTTTTGGCCTTGAGGCCCATTAAACGGCCAAAGTCTTGCGCGCCGTCCAGCAGAACTTGGTCGACGGCCCACAGCGCCACCGAACTGGCCACCAGGCCGGAGAGCGTCCCCGCGTTCTCTTTGCGAAAAGCATAGCCCGGAAACTGGCCCAGGTCGCGCGGGATGTGCAGCAGCCAGCGCAGTGGCTTGGGCTTGTCGTAGTGCCAGGTCACGCCGGGGGCCACGGTGAATTCGGAAATGCGGCCCTGCGCGTTGCGGCCGTGCGGCACGGTATCGGGCTGAGCGGTCCGGCCGGCGGTTTTGGGTGCTACCGCCTTGGTCGTGTCCTGCGCCGTGGCCGCAAGGGTGGTATCGGCCGCAAGAACAGCAGGCCTGAAGCTCCTGAAGGTTAGCTCAGCAGCTGGCCGGAGGGAAACAGCAAAGCTGGCGGGGATAACCAGCAGATTAAACAAGAAGGCAACCGCTAGCCGCACGCCGCGGCAAGGACAATGGGAATTCACGAAACGGATAATGATAAAACTGCGGGGCCGCCCAGGGATAAAAACGCGGGCGGGAGATAGTGAAATGGCATAAGCGCGGGGCAAATCCGCGAAACAAACCGCAAAGGTAACACCGGCACCGCGCCGGAATAACATTGATTTATAGGCATTCACGCGCAAGCTCAGCCGTCGGGAATGTTGCAGCGGCGGCGTACCTTTCTGCTGGCCCGAAGGGTTATGGTTCGGCCGCTTATTTCGCTTTCTATGCAACCTGTTGTTTCCGGCTCTGCCGCTGCTTCTGCCACCGCCGCGCCGGCCGCGAATTCCTTTCAGGCGCAGTTCGATGCCCTGCGGCGGCAGGCGCCCGCCTTGCGCGGCGAGGGCGTGGCCGCCCGCCGGGCCCGCTTGCAGAAGCTGCTGGATTGGCTGCACGCGCACCGCACCGACATTCAGGACGCTCTTTATGCCGACTTCCGCAAGCCAGCGGCCGAAACGGACCTCACCGAAATCTGGACCTCGCTCATTGAGCTCAAGCACACCGCCAAGCACCTGAAGCGCTGGATGGCCTCGCGGGCGGTGGGCACGTCCATGGCCCTGCTCGGCACCCGCTCCTGGGTGCAGATTGAGCCCAAGGGCGTGGTGCTGATTATCTCGCCCTGGAACTACCCGTTCTACCTGGCCGTGGGGCCGCTCATTTCGGCCATTGCGGCCGGCAATGCCGTGGTCATCAAGCCCGCCGAGCAAACGCCGGCCACTTCGGCGCTGCTGCAGCGGCTGTGCGAAGAGTTGTTTCGGCCCGAGGAGGTGCTGCTGGTGCAGGGCGGCAAGGACGTGGCCACCGAGCTGCTCAAGCTGCCCTGGGACCATATTTTCTTCACCGGCAGCCCCGAAGTGGGCAAGATTGTGATGCGCGCCGCCGCTCAGCACTTGAGCGG
>DASVTG010000661.1:0-13890 GCA_036387695.1 Hymenobacter sp.
GCCCCCGCGCCGCTAGCTCGTGCTGAGACGCGAACTACAAAGTTCGCGCTACTGCCTTCCGAAGCTGCTTTAATTACCATAGAAAAAGGAAGCCAGTCCGGCTTCCTGTTTCTATGGGCGTAGCTTTTCGGCGCGATGGCACGCGCGGCACCCAACCCTAGCCGGCCGGCCAAAGTATGTGTACCCAACGGCTTGCGCTGTTGGCGCCTGAGCTCCTGCCACGTAATTTTCCCCGCTTACTTCCCACGCACATGAAAAAGGCATTTCTCCTTCTATTGCTGGCTGTGGCCGCGGCACCAGCGGCGCGGGCCCAAGGCGGCGGCTTGTCGTCCAGAGACTACGGCGACGGCACCGGCGGCACGGGCTCGCGCAACTCGGGTTTTGGCATCAAGGGCGGGTACAACGTGTCGGAGCTGCGCGGCAGCGGCTCCAACATTTTCCCCAACCGCAATTCCCTTGGCGCCTTCAACGCGGGGGTGTACGGGCAAGTGGGCTTCAACAACTTCGCGTCGGTGCAAGTCGAATTGCTGTACATCCGCAAAGGCTTCCGCACCGACGAAACCACCGTGACCACCGGCGGCGTTGCCACCACCTACGCCGCCCGCGACAACCGGCTTGATTATATCGAGCTGCCGGTGCTGTTCGTCGGCAACATCACCGAAACCCTGAGCTTTCACATCGGCCCGCAGGTGTCGCTGCTCACCAAGGTGAAAAGTGGCTCCGAAGACCTTGACCTGAACGACAACGGCTACCAGAGCCTCGACTATGGCGCCATTGGCGGCGTGGAAGCCCGCCTGGGCCCCGCGCGCCTGGGGGTGCGCTACGACCTGGGCTTGGGCAAGATTTACAAAGACGGCACGGTGGTGAAGTACAACAACGCCGCCCTGTTTGCCAACGGCATCACCGACAGCGACATTCGCAACCAGTCGTTTCAGGTGTACCTCGGCCTCGGCTTCCGCAAGTAGCCGTGGCGGTTCTTCTCGCTGCCCAGTCCCTTATCAACTCGCTGTACATGGCGCGGGAACTGCTGCTGGGCCGGGGGCTGGCGGTGCTGGCCGCCTGGGCCTTGCTGAACCTGGTGGTGAGCGGCTACCTGCTCGCCCGCGCCGACCGGCGCCACGAGCCTTACTACTTCCACGGCATGAACGTGGGCTGGGGCCTGGTAAACGCCGGGCTGGCGGGCTGGGGCGTGCTGCACCTGCACTTTCGGGTGCCCGCGGGCGTGCAGCTGGTCGACTTATTTGGGGAACAGCGCTTCAACGAGAACCTGTTTTTGCTGAACACCGGGCTCGACGTGGCCTACGTGGTGACCGGCTTTTACCTTCGGGCTCGGAGCTTGAGCGCCCCGGAGCGCCCGGAACGGCTCCGGGGCTTTGGCCGTTCGCTGTGGGTGCAGGGCGGTTTCTTGTTGGTTTTCGATGCGGTGATGTGGGAGCTGTTTCACCAGCAGGGCAACGTGCTTATGGGTTTGTTGTCGTAGCGGCGACCTAAAAACCAGACTGGTCCCAATATGAGACTCAGACCCATTTTGAGAATGCAGCAATTTCGTTCACTTGGCGATTTATGCTGCAAGCCGACTAAATATCCTGGTTCGGCTTATAAAACGAGAACGCCGAAAGCACCACCCGAATTTTGAGCATCGGTTTTAGTTGCCCCAACGGAAAGCCCCTTTTAGTCCTCGCCGCCAACCTTGCTCATGCGCCACCTCTTCTCTGCACTTGCTTTTTTCTGCGTCCTCTTCGCCTTTGGCGCCTCGGCCAAGCCACTCGACCGCGTCGAAGCAGTGGCCGTTACCTCGCCGGCCGGCGGGGTGCGCCTCAACGGCACCCTGCGCCTGCCAGCGGGTCCCGGCCCGTTTCCGGCGTGCGTGCTACTGCCCGAGCGCGGCACCGATTCCCGCAACGCCACCTCGGCTGACTATCAACTGCTGAGCAGCCTGGCCGACTACCTGGTGAGCCAGGGAGTGGCCGTGCTGCGCCTCCACAACCGGGGCCAGGGCGGCTCGGAAGGGTCGGTCAACAACGCCACGCTGGCCGAGCGCTCGGCCGACGCCATTGCCGCCCTCAACTACCTGCGCACCCGGCCGCAGCTCGACGTGACGCGCCTCGGCCTCATTGGCCACGGCGAGGGCGGCAACGTGGCCCTGCTGGCCGGTGCCCAGCCACTGGCGCCCACGTTTGTGGTGGCACTGGCGGCCGCCGGCCTCCCGGGGCAGGAGTTGCTGGCAAGCCAGCCAGCCATGTATGGCAAGGTGCTCGGTCAGGACTCGACCGATGCCCAGCGCCAGCGCCAATACCGCCTCGACCTGCTGGCCGCCGAGCAGGAAGCCACCAAGATGCGTGCCCGCGGCTCGAACGCCGCCCAAGTGCAAACCTACCTCGACCAGCAGCGGCTGCGCCAGAAAATGGCCATGCGCCGCGACGAGGCCAACCTCATCAAGCACCAGCGGGCCATGCTGGAGATAGTGCGCCAAACCCCCGACAACGGCCAGGCCCAGGCCATTTTGGGCAACATGCTGCGCCAGCGCTACCCCGGAATTGCCCCGGCCAACTTGCAGGCCAGCGTGGCGCTGCTCACCTCGCCCGCCTACCGCAGCTACCTGGCCTTCGACCCCCAGCCCAGCCTGGCCAACGTGCAGTGCCCGGTGCTGCTGCTGCAAGGCGAAGACGACGCCGAGGTTAACCCCGCCCAGAACCTGGCGCTGCTCAAAAAAGGCCTGCGCAACAACCCCAAAGTATCCGAATTGCGCTTGCCCGGCCTCGGCCACGCCCTGCAATTCTCAAAGGCCGAAGCGCCCGCGCCTTTTTCGGCCGATGCCCAGGCCGACATCCGCGCCTGGATTTTAAGCCAGAAATAGCCCGCAGCCCGTTTGGTTGAAACAAAAGCCCCGGCAACGCGCGTTGCCGGGGCTTTTGTTTTACCTAAGTCAGGGAAGTTAGCTGTTGCCGCCGTGCTGGGGCTCCAGCATTTCTTCCACAATTTTCTTGTTGAAGGCCGGAATGTCGTCGGGCTTGCGGCTGGTGATGAGGCCGTGGTCGGTCACCACTTCGGAGTCTTCCCAGTGGGCGCCGGCGTTGCGCAGGTCGGTTTGCAGGCTGGGCCAGCTCGTTACGCGCTTGCCGCGCACTACGCCGGCTTCCACCAGCAGCCAGGGGCCGTGGCAGATGGCGGCCACCACCTTGCCGCTGCCGGCAAACTCCCGCACGAAAGCGACCACGTCCTGGTCCATGCGCAGGATGTCGGGGTTCATTTGGCCGCCGGGCAGCACCAGGGCGTCGTAGTCGGCGGGCCGGACTTCGGTGATGACTTTGTCGACGTCGACTTTGCTGCCCCAGTCCTTGGCGGGGCCGTCCCAGCCCTTGATGGAACCGCTCTTGAGGGAAATGACGTGGGTTTCGGCGCCCTCGCCTTCGAGGTATTTCTTGGGTTCGTCGAGTTCGGCTTGCTCAAAGCCGTCGGTGGCAATGATGGCAATTTTCTTGCCCTTGAGTTTGTCGCTGCTGAAGATGCTCATGGTGGGGAGGTAGGATACAGGAAAGGGCCGGGAGTATGCCCGGCCCTTTCCTGTACGCCCGGCGGCGTCTTTGGTTAGCGCGGCCGTCTCCTCAGGCCTCGAACCAGTTAATGGTAAACGTGGTGCCTTCGCCCAACTTGCTGGCCACTTCCAAGTGCCCGCCCCGGCTCGTGACGATGCGCTGCACGAGGTACATGCCCACGCCCGCGCCGGGTATTTCGGGGTGCTGGCGCGCAAACGGCTGGAAGGGGTGGGCCGGGCCGTCTTCCAGGGCCATGCCCAGGCCGTTGTCCTGCACCGTGAGCAGGGGCTGGCCGGTGTCGGTCAGGAAGCTGCGCACGGCCACGTGCGGGGGCCGGTCGGGGTGCCCAAACTTGAGGGCGTTGCTGAGCAGGTTGTGCAGAATGGAACGCAGGTTGGCGCGGCCGTAGGTGAGGGTGGGCGCGGCCGCAAAGTTTATCTCCACGGTGGCCTCCAGCTCCTGCACCTGCGCCCGCAGCCCCAGCAGCACCTCGTCGGCCACGCTGCGCAGGTCCAGGGCCTCGTTGGGCGCCGACAGGCCCCGCTGGTCCTGCACGGTGGCGGCCAGCTCCTGCAGGGTAAGGTCGAGCTGGCGCAGGGCATCGTCCACCATGGTCACGATTTGCCCCTCCTGCGGGTCGCTGAACGTGGCGGTGCGGCGCAGCTCGTCGAACAGCCCGCGCAGGTTCAGCAAGGGCTGCTTGAGGTCGTGCGAGGCGGTGTACACAAAGGTGTCGAGGTCGCGGTTGGTGCGGGCCAGCTCGTCGTACTGGGTTTGCAGCACTTCGCGCAGGCGGTGCTGGTCGTCCACGTCGGTGCAGGCGCCAAACCAGCGCGGGCCGCGGGCATCGGCCAGCTGCCGCGCCCGAATGATGTGCCAGCGGTAGCGCCCGTCGTGCCGGCGCATCCGAAACAGGCCTTCGTAGGGGGCGCCCGTGGCAATGCTCTGCACCCAGCGGCGGGCGGCCCCGGCCTGCTCGCCGGGGTCGAGCAGGGCAATCCAGCCGGTGGGGCCCAGCTCCTCGGTGGTGAGGCCGGTGTACTCGCCCGTGAACTGGTTGTAGTAGTCGATGAACCCCTCGGCCGTGGCCGTCCAAATGAGCTCGGGAATGCTGTCGGCCAGGAAACGCAGCTCGGCCTCGCCGCGGCGCAGGGCTTCGGCCAGCTCGCGCTGGTCGTGGATTTCGGTGAGCGCGCCGTGCCAGAACACGGGCTGGTTGGGGGCGTGCAGCTCGGGCAGGGCGCGGCTCAGCATCCAGCGGTACTGGCCGTCGTGCCGGCGCAGGCGGTACTCGTAGTTCCAGCCGGTGCCGGCCGTGCGGGCCGTTTCGGCCTGGTAGAGCACCCGTAGGCGGTCGTCGGGGTGAATGAGCAGCGGCCAGATGGCGGCCAGGTCGGCCGTGGGCGGCTGGCCCGTGAAGTAGTACCACTGCGGGCTCACGTACTCGTGCTTGCCCGCGGCGTCCACCGTGAAGGTGATTTGGGGCACGGTTTCGGTGAGCACCCGCAGGCGCGTGTCGAGGCGCCGGGTTTCAATGGCCAGCTCGTGCGCCCGCTGCCGGGCTTCTTCCTGCGGGGTCACGTCCACGGCAAACAGGAGCAGGCCGCTCACGGGCCCGCCGCCTTCGCGCACGGGTTCCAGGGCAAGGTCAAAATAGCGCGGCGCAACGTTTTCGCGCTCGGTGGCCGCCAGCAGCCGGTAAGCCTTGGCCACGTACGGCCGCCCCGACTCGTACACCTGGCGCATCACCTCCAGCAAATCGGGCGGGACCACGCCGGGGCTTTCGGCCACGGGCTGGCCCTCCACGGCTGCGCCGCCCAGGGCCGCGCGCATGGGCTCGTTCACAAAGCCGAAGCGCAGGTCGGGGCCCTGAAGGGTGGCGACGCCCGCCGGCATGTGCCGCAGTATGTCTTGGAGGTGCTCCTCACGCATGGCTGCCACTGAAAACGGCGCCTTCGCTGGCTCCTTTCGCGTTCGGGGTCTTCCCGGTTGGTTGTTTAGGCATGAACGGGTTCTGAATCCACCAGCGCCGAGTCGGCGCCAAATACGGCGAGGCGCACCAAGTCCACCAGCATGGCGTCGGCAATGCTCATCGAGCTGGGCGAGGCGGGCAGGTGCTGGGGGCGCAGGAAGCCTTCCAGGCCCGCGAAACCGGCCGCTTCCAGCGGGTGAAACGCCATGGACCACTCCGAGAAACTGCGGGCGCTGATGGGCTTGTCCACCAGCTTGACCACGTTGGAGTGGCGGCCGTCGTGGGATATCTTGTCGAACAGGGGCGCCAGAATTTCCGGGTCGCCTTCGATGAGCTGCGCAATGTTGCCGTGGCTATAAAACAGCACCCCCGTGACCTGCCGGGTGCCGTTGTCGCGGCGGCACTGGTCCAGGAGCTGTTGCAAGTCCTCGTCGGAGAGGGGCCGCACGGCGCGGCTCATGTAAACAATGTGGTTCATACGCAAAATGCCGACAGCACCGCCGGGCACGCCAAATCAGAAATCCTTGCGGCGCAAGCCGCCCGCTAGTACGTGCCCACAGCGGGCAAGTTCCTCCCGGCGCCCAACGGCCAAAAAACACCCAGATGCACCATACAACACCTGATTTGTGCAAAAGTAAACGGCGCGCTCATTTTTTGCCCCGCAGCCCCGCCACCAGCCGCTGCATCTCGTGCTGCCGAAACGGCGAGGGCGAATCCAGCCCGGTGGTGAAATTGTAGCGCACCACAATAATGTCCACGTCCTTGGCAAAGCGGTTGAGGTAAACCGGCACGTAGCGAAACAGCGTCAGCGCCTCGTAGCTCTCGTACACCAGGTAGGTGCGGCGCGGGCTGCCGTGGTGCAGCCGGTCCTTTTTGGCCACGTCGAAGTAGCCCGTCAGCGGCGAGGAGTTGAAGGCAAACACCTTCTCGATGCGCGGGCTGGTGTAGCCGGCGTGCTGCGCCAGCCCGCCGCCCAGCGAGTGCCCCGCCGCAAAAATGCGCAGCCGGGGCCCGTAGGCCGAATCCAGCTTGGCCACCAGCACCGGCGTGAGCGTCCGGGCCTGCTCGTACTGGTCCCACAGCCCCGGCCGGTTGGTGAGGGGCCGCGTGTTGGCCACCCAGTCGGCAAACTCCTGGTAGTTGGTTCCCCGGAACACCAGCACCGCCAGCGGCCGGGCGCCGGGCAGGGCCTGCACCCACACATCGTACACCAGGCCGCCCGCCATGCGCTGGCCCGGCGCGGGCACCAGCCGGTAGCGAAAGACGAAAGGCCGCCAGCCGCGCCGGGCCAGCTCGCGCCGCTCCACCGCGTACTTCGCCGTATCCTGCCGGTAGTCGGGCCGGTTGCCGGGGGCCTTCACGCCGGAGTACACCACGGCGCTGAGCATGGCCATGTCAGGGGCAAATATGTAGTCGTCGTCCCGCATGCGCGGCGCCAGCTGCCCCCGCGCCACCTGGGCCAGCGTGCGGTGCAGCTCGCGCCCCCGGAACCCCACCACCACGTCGTCGGGCTTTTGGCAGGCAGTGAGGAGCAGTGCCAGCAAGCAGCCCAGCATTCGAGCCAGGATTACAACAAGCGGGTGCCTCACAAGTCACTTGGCTGTAAACCCGTTTTCTTGGCAATACGCCCCAGCATCACCGGCCCTATTTCATCCCCGTCATGAAAAGCAAACGTGTAATCGGCCCACCCGAGCCGCGCCAGCGTGCGGTGCGAACCCGATTGCCGCTTTTGCTCCCACCCTATCCGCAGCAGCGCCGCCAGCACCAGCCGCGCCTTCGTGGCCCCAAACTGACTCACGCAGCTACCGAAAACACGCCCGCTAAGTCCGGCACTTCCTCGCCCTGCTCCAGCCGCTCCGCAATCACCCGCAACGCCAGGGCCTTCGCGCTGGCAATGGCCTGCTCCCGCGTCGCGCCATACGTCAGCGCCCCCGCTATTTCCAGCACCTCTGCCAGCCAGCGGCCATCCGCTTCGCGTTCCGTTTCAATAGTCATTGCCGTTGCTTGAGTTGGTTAGCCAAATTTACACGAATTGCTGCGAAGGCCGTCTAGTCAGTATCTCCACACATCTGCTACCTAAGGCTGTGGATGCGTTGTAAAAATTGCGCAAAATCCCGTAAAAGCTTCTGCTGTTTCTGAGGCACAGGGTCAGGGTCAAAATGCATAACATCATTACGGATACGACGCACCTGCTCCAACTTTTCAATAAACCTCTCTCTATCTATAAGCAATTGTAGTTTATTCCACTTTTCTGGGTTCTCAAGCAGCTTTACATATTCTCCAAATGTCAAGTCCGCAACAGATGAAATTTCACGCTCTGTGTCAGCTGGGTTTTTAGCATATTCTAATTCTGCAGCTGTGAAACGGTTATCGATTAACCGGCGAATTTGATTTTCAATTTCTCCAAGTAACAAAAACGGCTCAGCAAGTTTCTGAAACTGATTATTTAAATCCGCTGCCGTAATTATTCCTGTAATTTTTCTGTCGTCGCCTCTCACCAGAACATAATCATGTTGATTCACTACAGTAATTGCAGCAAATATTGAGTCACTTGCTCGAATCTCTTGATGGGGCTCCATTAATTCCCTAACCACTTTACCTCCTTTATCAAGCGCAAACCGAACTCCTATCGATGACCAACTAATTACCCCTTTGACGTCACGTTCGTTAGTCATTACTGGAAGTTGGGAGAAGCCATTGCTCAACATAATTGTGATAGCACATGCTAAAGAAGCATCTGGAGCGACATATACAGGTGCTGTACTCGCCGCTTCAAGCTTACTTATACGATAAGTTGGGTCGCTACTTGCAAATACCCCGGAGATAATAAAATCGCCTTCAGCAATCTGTTCGGTCTGAGCATCACCATTATCAACAGTTGGCTCGTCACCCGATGATGGTTCATCTCTCTCGAAATGAACAGTTGCATCTATAAATACCCCTTCAAAATCAGGAACAGTTTTAAGCTTCCGCTTTGCTAATTCCTGTTTTATAAGACTAACAGTATACCAGCCCCTTCTTTGTGCAAGCACCCACCACAGTAATTCTCTTACTGTTACGCTTGGCGATTTACCATCTTCAAGTAGGAGTGAAACCTCTTCGAGTTTCTCTTTTATTACGATTTCTTCTGATTCTTCCATTACCTATTTCTGTACTTATTCCTGAGAAATAATTACGACCTATACCACCCTCCCTATCACCCCATCCACCCGCTTCTTCACCCCCGCCTCCACCGTCACCGCTAGCTCCTTCCGCGCGTACCCGGTCCCGCTAAACGCCACCGCGTACTCCCCCGCCGTGCAGCCCGTCTTATATTCCCCGAGCTTGGGCTGCTTATCCAAGGAATTCTGCCAGGCCAAAGGCAATAGCAGCGCCAAGTCGCTTTGCGACATTGGTAAAGTTCTCATCCGTTCAGGGGTAGACTGTTGTGGTTATGGATTCGCCAAATGTAGTCGAATAATCCCGGCGGTTCAGCTTAAGCAAACTGCTCTTTCATCACCGTTGAAGAAAATAGTAAAAAGGACGCCTTGCACACATATCCTTTCTCTCAACGGCTGCCTTCATTGCTTCTTAACGGCATTGGAAACACCTCATTTCTGAAGCGCAACTTATTAGCCCGCCACCCGCATCTAACTCGGCTGTTTTACCTCTGCTTCCGCACCTTCTACCCCAACTGCAGCCCTTTGGCCTGAAACCGCCGGTAAATCCCCGCCAGAATCTCGCTTTTCGTCAGCTGCTCCTGCCGGATGTTGGTAATCCAGAACAGCACCTTCAGCTCGTACACCTGCCCGTTGATGCCGCTGAGCAGCACCTCGGCCGGGTGCAGGTGCAGCGTGTAGGGGCTGTTGTTGATTTCCTCCTGAATCAGCTCGCGGGCCGTTTGCAGGTCGGCCTGCAAGTCGGTTTCGGGGTTGCCGGCCGTCATTTTCAGGGCCAAATCCACCCGAATGTGGTCATTCGTTCGCGTCCAGTTGATGACGTGCTGCGAGAGCAGGTCGCCGTTGGGCAGGATGATTTCGGAGCCCGTCGCCGACACCAGCTTGCTCGACCGGATGCCAATGTCCTGCACCCGCCCCGACTTCCCGGCCACCTCAATGAAGTCGCCCACGTGAAACGGCCGCTCAAAAATGAGGATGATGCCCGACACCAGGTTGTTCACAATGCTCTGCAAGCCCAGGCCAATGCCCACGCTGAGCGCCCCAAACACGATGGCAATCTTGCTCAGCGGCAAGCCCGTGGCGGCGGTGGCCAGCGCAAAGCCCACCAGCACCAGCAGCAGCCGCAGCGCCACCAGCCACGACCCGCGCCGCCGCGAGTCGGAGCTGTCGTCGTCGCCCACTTCGCCAAAGAAGTAGCCGATGTAGCGCTGCAATTGGGCTGAAATGTAGAGAATCAGAAAGAACAGCAGGATGTTGCCGTAGGTAAACTCGGTGCTGCCCAGCACGCGCGGCGCCGTCAGGAAGTGCTCGAAGATGCCGTAGATGACGCCGTACAGGTTGAGGTTGGAGGTGAACACCACCAGCCACAGCGCCCCGGCCAGCACCGTGAGCAGGCGCATGAGCTGCGGCTCAATGGTGGAGTAGTCGAACGCGGCCGTGCCGCCCCCGCTGCCCCGGCTGCACAAAATCTGCAAGTGAAACGCCTCGGTGAATACCTGGATGAACACCGCCAGCCCGATGCCCTGCGTGAGCCCGAAAATGCCCGCCGTGCTGAACATCTTCGCCAGGCTCAGCCGGCCCACCACGTTGCACACCATGGCCAGGCCGTTGAGCACCACAAACAAGCCCGCCACCGGCACCAGAAACCGCAGCTTCTCCATGGTCTGGCGCAGGCGCCACAGCAGCCACGTGCCCACGCCCACGGCCAACGCATTGAGCCCCAGCAGGCCCCAGCGCGCCCACAGGCCCGTGGTGGCGCCGGCGTTGGTCACGCCCAGCCACACAAAAAAGCCCACCAGCCCCAGCCAGTACAGAAACAGCCGCCGCGGCCAGCTCCGCGCAAACACCGCCGTGAGCGCCACCAGCAACAGCAGCTGCAGCAGCGCCAAGTAGATGGGCGGCGGGTGCAGCTCCAGCGCCGGCGCCAGGCTGAACATCACCACCAGCGTGGCCGCCACCGGCCCCGGCCGCAGGTAGCGGAACGGCTCCTCAATCGCCAGCTTCTGGGCCTTCGCCCGGCGGTAGTTGAACGTGACCCAGGCGTAGAACGCCAGCCCAATCAAGACCATGTAGGCCCAGTTGTCCCAGTTGTTGACGAAGTAAAAGCCAACGATTTCGCGCCGGTATCGGCTGGCTTTGGCCGAATTGGGGGCGGCCGGCGCCGTGGGAATGGAGCGCGCCTCCCACAGCGGCGGGTAGTTGGCCTTCACGTTGGCGCGCCCGAAGCGGCGCATCTGGTCGCCCACTTCGTCCTGCAATTCCATGCCTTGGATGTAGCTGGCCGCCACCTGGGTTTGCAGCTGCTTCACCTTCAGCAAGCGCTTGGCGAGCAGGCCGCCGATGCGCTGCTGCCGCGCCTGCAGGGCCGAGTCGGAGCGCTCCAGCGCCAGGGTGGCGGCGTCGGGGCGCAGGGCGCGGGGCCGGGCCGGCGGCAGGCTTTTGAGCCGCACCTGCATGGTGGCCAGCTGCCGGTTGGCCGTGCCCAGCGCCGCCCGCCACTCCGCCAGCTGGTCTTGCAGGGTCACGAGCATGAGCTGGCACATCTGCAGCTGCTTGATGTCGACCACCTCGCCCTTCTGCTTCACGGTAAACTGAATGGCCTTGAGGTTTTCCACCACGTCGGGCAGCTCCTCGGCCAGCCCGCGCGTGTCGAGCACCTTGCGCACCTGCCCGGAAATGCCGCTGAGCGTGGTGTAGCCCACTTCCAGGCGGTAGGAGTCGTCGCGCACCACGGTGTCCAGCGCCGTGGAGTCGGCCGGGGCGGGCACCGGGGGCGGGGCAGTTTGGGCCGCGGCCGGCGCCAGCAGCGCCAGCCACAGCAGCAATGCGCCGAGGCCGCGTCCCTTGGTTACCACCGCCTTGTTTGTTCCTGGTAATTCCGGCTTCAACCCAGCCGGCACCCAATCAAAAAATATCATACCGAATAGCAAAGGCCCGAAATTTACGCCCGTCTGAATGAAAAGCTGGGCGCTGGGCCCTTGCTCATGGGCCCGGTCCGACTGCCCAGACGGGCCGACCGGTTGCCAGAGCGGGCACCCTCTTACCGCCACAATACCCGGTCGGCCCGCCCGCGCAGTCGGACCGGGGCTTGCGCGCCCTACTTTTGCCGGCACTCGCTGCAACACCTCCCAACCCATCTTTGTCTGTGCTTTCTATGATTCGAGTTTTCCTCGCCCTCTTCCTGCTGGCCGGCTCCTCCCGCGCCGCGGCCCAGGCCCTTTACATGCCGCGCGACATTCAGCGCGCCTTCGCCAACGGCACCCGCTCGCCCGACGGCAAGCCCGGCCCCAAGTACTGGCAAAACCGCGCCCGCTACGACATCACGGTGCAGGCCGCGCCGCCGTCCCGCGACATCCGCGGCCGCGAAACCATCACCTATTTCAACAACAGCCCCGACACCCTGCGGCAGGTGGTGCTGCGGCTCATCATGAACATTCACCGGCCCGGCGTGGCCCGCGACGGCGACGCATCGCCCGACTACCTCACCACCGGCCTGGTCATCGACACGATGGCCGTGGCCGGCCAGGCCCGCCCCTTTCCCGCCAACCAGGGCCTGGGCACCATCCAGGCCGTGCGCCTGCCCCGCCCGCTGGGCCCGCGCGACTCGGTGAAGTTCGCCATTGCCTGGCACTACCCCATTTCCGTGGAAAGCGGCCGCGAGGGCATGATTGACCCCACCTCCTACTTCCTGGCCTATTTCTACCCGCGCATCGCGGTGTACGACGACTACGCCGGCTGGGACCGGCTGCCGTTTGTGGACAGCAAGGAGTTTTACAACGACTTCAACGACTACACCCTGCGCGTGCAGGCGCCGGCCAACTTCATTGTGTGGGCCACCGGCACGCTGCAAAACCCGCAGCAAGTGCTGCAGCCCGCCGCCGCCAAGCGCCTGAAGCAGTCGATGACCAGCGACAAGGTCATTCACGTGGCCACGGCCGCCGACCTGGCCAAGAAAACCATCACCGCCCAGCAGCCCATGAATACCTGGGTGTGGACCGCCCGCAACATTTCGGACGTGACCGTGGGCCTGAGCAACCACTACGTGTGGGACGCCGCCAGCGTCATCGTGGACGCCAAGGCCAAGCGCCGCGCCAGCATGCAGGCCGCCTACGCCGATTCCACCGTCGATTTCCGCCAGTCGGTGAAGAACGGCCAGTTTGCGCTGGGCTGGTTTTCGAACCCCAAAAACTGGCCCGGCGTGGCCTACCCTTTCCCCAAAATGACGGCCTTCCAGGGTTTTGCCGACATGGAATACCCGATGATGGTGAACGACAGCCCGCAGAAGGACCCCAAGTTCGCGCAGTTTGTGCAGGACCACGAAATCGCCCACACCTGGTTTCCGTTCTACATGGGCATCAACGAAAGCCGCTACGCCTACATGGACGAGGGCTGGGCCACCACCTTCGAGCGCCTCATCAACACCGCCGAGAACGGGGCCGCCACCGCCGACAACTTTTACAAGCAGTTCCGCGTGAGCCGCTGGATTAACGACCGCAGCACGGCCCAGGACCTGCCCATCATCACGCCCAGCAGCGAGCTGCGCGCCGGCTACGGCAACAACGCCTACGGCAAGCCCTCCCTCAGCTACTTCGCCCTGAAGGACATGCTCGGCGACAACCTGTTTAAGCAGTGCCTGCACGCTTTCATGGACCGCTGGCACGGCAAGCACCCCATTCCGTGGGACTACTTCAACTCTTTCAGCAACACCGCCGGCCAGGACCTGGGCTGGTTTTTCAACAACTGGTTTTTCACGAACAACTACATCGACCTGGCCGTGGCCCCGGTCACGGGTACCACCGTCACGGTGCAGAACCTCGGCGGCTTCGCCGTGCCCTTCGACGTGGCCGTGGAGTACACCGACGGCACCAAGGCCACGCTGCACCAGTCGCCGGCCGTGTGGCAGGCCAACCAACAACAAGCCACCATCACGCTTCCCAAAGACGCAAAATCCGTGACGCTGCAAGGCGGCATTTTCATGGACGCCAACGAGAAAGACAACAGCTGGCCGCAGAAATAACGCCCACTCGTCGGTACAGCGCAGCGCAACAACCGAAGGCCAGCTGATTCGTCCTCTCGTCCTAACCATACTTGTACTAAAGCTGTCTAGGAAGTCGGTTCCGCCCGGTCCGACGCCCTAGGCGTCCGACCGGTTGCCGTCCGCAGGCTACCGGAACGAGCGTTAACCAACAACCGGTCGGACGCCTAGGGCGGCGGACCGGAAACG
>DASVTG010000662.1:0-15082 GCA_036387695.1 Hymenobacter sp.
CTCCTAATTGATTTTATGTTTCGAAAATGTTTGGCCTTAGTGGCCTTGCTGTGTGCTCCGTTTAGCTTGCTGGCCTGGGGCACCGTGGGCCACCGGGCCGTGGCTCGAATTGCCGAAAACCATTTGTCGGCGAGGGCCAAGCGCGAGGTCACGCGCATTCTGGGTCCCGAAACCCTGCCTTTGGTTAGCACCTGGCCCGACGAAATTCGCTCCGACCCGCCGTACAGCAACACCGGCCCCTGGCACTACCTGAACGTGGCCAGTGGCCTTGACTTCCCGGCTTTTGTGCGGCAGTTGTCGGGCGCTACGGCTCCCGCCGTGCCTACGGACGCCTACACCGCGTTGGCGCAAGTGCGCAAAGACCTGCAAAACCCCCAGAAAACCGCCCAGGAGAAGCTATTCGCCCTGAAATTCCTGGTTCACTTGGTGGGCGATGTGCACCAGCCCTTGCACGTGGGCCACGCCGAAGACCGGGGCGGCAACAGCATCAAGGTGAGTTGGCGCGGGCGCGACACCAACCTGCACAGCATCTGGGACGGGGATTTGGTGGAATACCCCGGCTTCACCTACTCGGAAATGGCCGCGGCCTACGACCACGCCACGCCTGCCCAAATCAAGCAATGGCAAAAGGACGACGTTTCTACCTGGCTGTTTGAGTCGTACCAATACTGCACGCCCATTTACGCAGCTGCCGCCGCCACCCCCAAATTCGACTACCACTTCTACCCCGCCTTTGGCCCCACCGCCCAATTGCAACTTCTCAAAGCCGGCATTCGGCTGGCCGGCGTGCTGAACGAAGTGTTCAAGAAAAGCTGAACACCAAAACTGACCCAGCAGGCCCGCACAGGGAAAGGCCCATGACGTTTGCGTCATGGGCCTTTTTCGTCGTTTGTTATAAAGTCGCGCTACACATAAAATTAATTATACGCATTATTATCAGTCAGATTCCGATTTTAAACACAACAAAATAAAATAGTAGATTTACTGAATTACCGCATTACTACGCTTTATAATCCTATGGTAACTCCTATTTTTCAGATTCTTGACTATCAAAAAGCCCGCGACTTTTACGTGGATTGGTTGGGATTTCGGATTGATTGGGAAGACCAGGGGTCCAAGGGGATGTACATGCAGGTGTCGCGCGGCGACATCACCCTGCACCTTTCCAGCTACCAAAGCGACAGCTGCCCCGGCTCCAAAGCCATGGCGGAAATCAACGGCTTGCTGGCCTACCACCGGCACCTGATGCAGAAACACCACCCCACAACGTGCCCCGAGCTCAAAAAAACCAGCTGGAGCGAGAAAGTGCTGCAAGCCGAAGTCGTTGACCCGTTTGGCAACCGCATTGTGTTCGTGGAGGCCTGCATGTAGCACAGGCTCCGGAAGCGCCCGCTACTTTTTGCTTTTCGGCGCCACCGGCGCGGCCTCGGCCACGGTGGGCGCGAGGCTGTTGAGGTAGCTTTCCAGGCTGGTGTAGCCGTCGGCGGCAAACAGGGCGCGGTCGGCGGGGTTGGCCGGGTTGAGGCCGTTCTTTTTCTCCCAGGCGTCGGCCATGCCGTCGTGGTCGGCATCGGCGGGCGCAGGCGCCGACTTCAGCACGGGCCAGGCGCGCTGCGTCACGCCGTAGGGCGTGCCGTGCGTGCGGATAATGGCCCTGCACGTCGATGACGGTGCCCGTGCCGGTGCGCACCTCACGCACTATGCGCTGGTCGAGGGTGTCGCGCCGCGGGCCAATGGCGCCGGCGCCGCGCAGCACGGCCTCGTAGGCTTCGGGCGCGGGCTGCGTCTTCACGGGGCCCAGCGAGAAGGGCGTTTCCACTTTCGACAAGGCCGTATCGGCCGCCGTGCCGCCGTTCATGACCACCCCGCGCCAGTTGCGGGCCGTCACGGCCGGCGAACCCGCCACGTAGTTGCCGGCCACGTAGAATTTGCCGTAGGGCAGGCGGCCGGGGTCCTTGTCAATCTTGTAGGGGTTCAGCACCCGGCCGCGCACTTTGGGGTCGGTGCTCGGACCGGGTTTGTAGTAATTGCCGACGATGTTGTAGTTGCCGCCCTCGCCGGCGTACACGTTGTTTTCGCCCCAGTTGTAGATGACGTTGTTGCGGAAGTCGCAGTTTTCGTAGCCGGCCGGGTGCGTGTAGCGGCTGCCGTTGAAGCGCGGCGTGCGGTTTTTGCAGTGCGCAAACAGGTTGTGGTGAAACGAAGCGTGCTGCCCGCCCCAAATTCCGCCGAAGCCGTGACGCTCAAAGTCCGCGTCGCCGGCTTCGAAATGATAGGAGTAGTTCAGCGGCTCCGCGATGAGGTTCCACTGCAGGGTGGTGCTGTCGCCTTCGTACACCGACAGCGCTTCGTCGGTGCTCCAGCTCATCGAGCAATGGTCGACGAGGAGGTGGTGGTTGTGCGTGCCGCCGAAGGCATCGTCGCCGCCCGCGCCGGGCTTCTGGCCCTGGTTCTGGTTTTTGTCGCCCATCCGGAACCGGATAAAGCGCACGATGACGTTGTTGGCTTTCACCGACACGGGATAGTCGGCCAGGCAAATGCCGTCGCCGGGCGCGGTCTGGCCCGCAACGGTGGTGTTGCCGTTCTTGATTTCGAGCGGCGCCGCCAAGTGAATGGTGCCCGACACCCGAAACACCACCGTGCGCGCGGCCGCGGGCTGGCTCAGCGCGTAGCGCAAGCTGCCGGGCTGGTTGTCGTCCTGCAGCTTGGTGACCTCAAACACCGTGGTTGGGGTTGCCCGGGAGCCCCGCCCGCCCGTGGTGAAGCGCCCGGCGCCTTCGGCCCCCGGAAAAGCCACCAGGCCCTGGGCTTGGCCCAACGCGGGCACGAGTAGCGCGCCAGCACCTAGCACCGCCGCAGCTCGCAGGTAAGAATTCGCGAAAAAGAAGCGGCCCACAGAAGACAGTTGCAGCATAAAACACGGTTGAAAGGGCAACTTAAGGGCACTGGCTTAAACAAGCCAACAGCCCCACGAAGGAAGCCAGGCAAGAATTGCGCTTTTTACAGCCATTGGCCTGCACTGTTTGGATATAATCTTGTATTTTTAAGCAAGCAACTTATTAGCGCTGCATTTCGTGTAGAAGGAATTGCTGGCTTGGCCACTGCGTTGAGCCGGCCAGCAACTTTTACTAGCCTGCTTTCCTCCATTACTATGCGTCTATTTCTTCTCGCCGCTGTTCTTGCTTCCGTCTGCACGGCTCGGTCCGGCGCTGCCCAAAGCGCCAGCACGCAGCCCGCCAACGCGAATGCCGCTCAGGAGCGCATCGCGCTATCCAGCCGGCCCAGTGCCAGTGCGCCGGCCGAGAGTCCTGGCCGCATGAAGATGGCCTGCGCGCCGCTCGGCGGCCAGGTGTTCGAAGCCAACGGCCGGCCCCTTCTGGGCGCCACCCTGCTCATCAAAGGCACGCACCAGGTGTACGTCACCAACGCCGACGGACAATTCGACCTCACCGACACCGTTTACGAAGGCCAGGTGCTAACGGTGCAGGCGGCCGGCTACACCACCCGGGAAATTCCCCTCACCGACTGCACGCTGCCGCGCTTGGTGCTGGAAAAGGCTCCCGACGCGCGCATCAAGCGCAGCGGCAAGCGGGCCGGCCAGGTGCTGCGCCTAAACCACCGCAACACCAACCTGAAATAGCCGGGCCGGCGCTTTAGGCCGCGGGGCCTGTTGCCAGGTTGCCGCAAGCTTCCAGCCACTTCATGGCCGCAAGCTCTTCGGTGAAGCGCTGCACGTGGTAGCGGCGGTCGTCGAAGTACGTGGGCGGGGGCACTGCGGCGTCGCGCTCGATTTCGTGCAGGTGGGTGGGCATAAACAAAAAAGCGAGGTACACCGAGTCGTCGAGGTGCAGGGGCAGCAGGGGCAGGAAGTGCTCCATCATCCAGGGCGTGCTTTGCCGATTGGAGTGGTCGCGGCGGCGCGTATCAACCAACCAGAGCTTGGCGCCGTGCTTAGCCGCCACGCCCAGCAAGCGGAGGTAGCCTTCGTGCAGCTCGTCGTCGGTGGGCTGGCGCAGCCACCGGGCCACCAGCACCTGCAAATCGGCCCGGTACTGGTACTGCACATACGCAAGAGGCGGCAAATCGGGCACAGTAAACATACAGGGCACCGCCGACGGTAAAGCGCCGGAGGCCTGGAAGATACGCTTACTCTCTCAGAAAGAAAATTGGCTTTGCTCGAAACCAGCGCAAGGTTCTGGTGCGCAGAAATCATATTGAGCGCTGATTTTAGGACAGATACCCTTGACGCAGCCAGCCTGCCTGCGCCAGGCCGCGGGAGGGCCGGGAGTGCGCCAATTCAGGCAACGCCCAGTTTTACTGCCTGAGTACATAACTGCTATCACGCAGTGAACATCGATGGCGCGGGGCCCACTGCGTGACAGCAGTAGATAAATAACCTAATCGTTAAGTTTACGTCTCCCCACAGCCCTACCCGCTTTGCATGTCTACCCTGCCCCCTTCCCTCCTTCCTGCCGACGAGCCCGCACGATTGAGCAGCCTGCGCGCCCGCGGCGTATTGCCGACGCTCAAAGAACCAGTTTTTGCCGACTTTGTGGCCCTTACGGCTCGTATTTTTAGCTTGCCCATCTCGCTGATTGCCGTGGTGGAGGAAGTAGACGTGCTCTACCCCGCCAACCTGGGCATGCCCGGCAACGACCGGCAACCCCGCGTGGAGGCCCTGTGCTCCACCGTCATCATGCAGGACAAGGCCGTGGTGTACCAGGACTTGTCGCGGGCCGACCACCCCGCCATTACCCCGCAGGCCGCAGCCGCCGCCAAGGCCAACGGGCTGTGTTTTTACGCCGGTGCCCCCCTGCGCCTGCCCGACCAGCACAAAGTTGGCACGCTGTGCGTGATAGACCGTGAGCCCCGCGTATTCAGCGAGTTCGAACAGCGCGTGCTCGAACAAGTGGCCGGCCTCATCAGCCAAACCGTGGCGGTGCGGCACGACTGCAAGGCGCAAGCGAGGGGCGGCAAGGCGCGCTGGCAGCGCATTTGCACGCAGCTGCAGGAGGAACTGCAGGCCCTCACCGCATTGGTGCGCTACCTGTTTACGCGCTACGGCAACCCCATTCCGGTGCCCGTCGACGTTCTCACGCAGGTGGAGCGACGCCTCCACGACCTCGACCACGTGCTGCACGAGCGGACGGAGTAGCACCGGTCTGAACCGCTGCCGGCGCACTTGCTTGAAATGTGGCCCAACCGCGCAGCGCACAGGTTGGAAAACCGACTCAAATCGTCCTGAACGGATAATTCCGTTGTTTCACGGGGTAATAATGCACCCCCACTGGGCGGAATGAACCGCTGAGCGAAAAAGGCTACACCGGTTGCTTCGCGCCCAATCCATGAGAACTTGAGCCGCCGTAAGATTGACGGGCTCCAAGGCACGGGCCCGCCTCAATCATGCTGAACGAATACATATTGTGGAAGTGCGAACTGCGGCGCGCCATTGTATGCCTGCAGGCCGTTGACTTTCAAGCCACCGCCTGCTGGTTGGGAGCCGGGACCGGCGGCACCTCCTTCTATCAGGCCATGAGCCACCTGTATGGCGACTGCAAATTCCCCGATTTTTTGGCACTGGAAGCTTGGCGGCAAGCGGGCCTGAGCCCCGAAGCTGGAAAGGAGCTGCAGGACTTCAAGAATCAGCTCGATGCGTATGACGAACCCGAAACCGATGCCGCTATTTTGGCCGACCCGCTCTGGCACGCCATTCTGCAAGCCGCCGCTCGCGTAGCCGAACTGCTGCAATAGCAATGAAGGAGGCCGAATGGCCTGAAAGCAAAGCAGCCCGCCAGTAATTGACGGGCTTTTTGTGTTTTAATATTTGCGGGTATAATCGTACCCTGATGAAAAGGCGCTTGCATGGCAACTTTTCGCTGAGGCGCCGTTGTCGTCTTGCCGTAGGCGTACGGAAGTCCGCAGCAGAGACTCAATTGCGGCTTTCCTGCCGTATCCAGTGGCTTTTATCCACTAATTTTCGTACTTTTTCGGGCCAACAGCGTACCCAAATAGTGCGTAAGATTAAGGCTTGGGCTTGAGGCACTGGGCTTTTTCGGCCATCTATTTCCCTACCTACTTATGAATCCTGAACCTAACCTGCCGGTTAACCACGACGAGGCGCGCCGCAACTTTCTGAAACAGTCGTCGGTGCTCACGGCCATGGCGCTGGTGCCCGGCCCGGTGGTGCACGCCGCTTCGGCCGAGCTAGACGAGCGCGTGGCGGCCGCTTTTGAAAAAGTCCCGCTCAAGCTGGAAATCAACGGCAAGAAATACAAGCTGTCGGTGGAGCCGCGCACCACGCTGCTCGACTTGCTGCGCGAGCAGCTCAACCTGACGGGCACCAAAAAAGGCTGCGACTACGGCCAGTGCGGCGCCTGCACCGTGCACGTAGACGGCCAGCGCGTCAACTCCTGCCTGAGCTTCGCGGTGATGCACGACGGCAAAAAGGTGACCACCATCGAGGGCCTGGCCGACGGCGACAAGCTGCACCCCATGCAGGAAGCGTTTGTGAAGCACGACGGCTTCCAGTGCGGCTACTGCACGCCGGGCCAGATTATGTCGGCCGTGGCCTGCGTGCGCGAAGGGCACGCCGACTCGGAAGCGGAAATCCGGGAGTACATGAGCGGCAACATTTGCCGCTGCGGCGCCTACACGAACATCGTGGCGGCCATTCAGGAAGTGAAAAACGGAGGGCAAAAGGTATGAACCAGTTCCAGTACGTCCGGCCCACCAAGCAGCAGGCCGCCATCGACGCCGTGGCCAAAGACGGCAACGCCAAGTTCATTGCCGGCGGCACCAACCTGGTCGACCTGATGAAGCGGGGCATCATGGCCCCGCAAAAGCTGGTGGACATCAACCGCTTGCCGCTCACCAAAATCGAGCGCTCAACCAACAGCCTGCGCATCGGCGCGCTGGCCCTGAACGCCACCGTGGCCGACGACCGGCAGGTGCGCGAGCGGCAGCCGCTGCTGGTGCAGGCCATCAACGCCGGGGCTTCGGCGCAGCTGCGCAACATGGCCACCACCGGCGGCAACATGCTGCAGCGCACGCGCTGCCCGTATTTCTACGACACGGCCCTGCCCTGCAACAAGCGCGAGCCCGGCACCGGCTGCGGCGCGCTGGAAGGCATCAACCGGATGCACGCCATCTTCGGCTTCTCAGACAAATGCATTGCCGTGCACCCCTCCGACATGAGCGTGGCGCTGGTGGCGCTGGACGCCACCGTGCTGGTGAGCGGCCCCAAAGGCGACCGCCGCATTCCTTTCGGGGACTTGCACCGCCTGCCCGGCGACGCGCCCGAGAAGGACACCACGCTGGAACCCGGCGAGCTCATTACGGCCGTGGAGGTGCCCGATGGGCCGTTCACCAAGCACGTGAGCTACTACAAAGTGCGGGAGCGGGCCAGCTACGCCTTCGCGCTGGTATCGGCCGCGGCGGCGCTGGACCTGGACGGCAACACCATCAGGGCGGCGCGGCTGGCCATGGGCGGCGTGGCCCACAAGCCCTGGCGCCTCACGGCCGCTGAGCAGATGCTGGTGGGCAAGCCTGCTACGGAGGAAACTTTCCGGCAAGCTGCGGCGGTGGCCATGCAAGGCGCCAAGGCTTTCAAGTACAACGAGTACAAGCTCCGGCTGGCGCCGAATACCCTTATTCAAGCCCTCAAAAACGCAACTGCCGCTTAAATTCTGCGGATTGTAGAGACGCGACACTTCGCGTCTCGGCGTCCGCGCCGTTCGGGCATCGTTCAGGCGCCTGTCGTTCAACGAAGACGCGAAGTGTCGCGTCTCTACAGCCCTTTTAATGACTATGAAACCACAAAGCAAGCACATCGGAGGGACGATGAACCGCGTCGACGGCCACTTGAAAGTGACCGGCGCGGCTACGTACTCGGCCGAATACCAGCTGCCGAACATGAGCTACGCCGTGGTGGTGGGCAGCACCATTGCCAAGGGCCGCATCAAAAGCATCGATGCCCGCGCGGCCGAAAAGGCGCCCGGCGTGCTGGCCGTCATCACTCACCTGAACTCGCCCAAAGTGCCGGGCTTTACGCCCACGGGCAAAGACCCCTCGCAGCCGCAGACGGTGGGCGGCCGGCTGAAGGTGTTCAACGACGACAAGGTGCGCTTCAACGACCAGCCCATTGCGGTGGTGGTGGCTGACAGCTATGAGCGGGCCCGCTTTGCGGCGCGCTTGGTGAAAACCGAGTACGACCAGGAAAAGCACGTAACGGACATGGCGGTGGGCTTGAAAAATGCCTTCGTGCCGACGCAGGCCAAGAAAAACCCCAAGTCAGGCGTGGCCGACTACGTGCGCGGCACGGCTGATGCCTACAAAACCGGCGGAGTGAAATTCGAGTCGGAGTACATTATCCCGACGGAAGTGCACCACCCCATGGAGCTGCAGTCCATCGTGGCGCACTGGGAAGCGCCCGACCGGCTGACGCTGTACGACAAAACGCAGGGCACCATGGCCACGCGGCGCGACTTTGCCAAGGAGTGGAACCTGCCCGAAGAGAACGTGAAAGTCATTGCCACGTTTGTGGGCGGGGCCTTTGGCAACGCGCTGCACAGCTGGCCGCACGAGTCGGCGGCCGTCATCGCGGCCCGGAAAGTAAACCGGCCGGTGAAGCTCATGCTCACCCGCGAGCAGATGACCACCATGGTGGGCTACCGCCCCCACACCTGGCAGAAAATTGGGATGAGCGCCACGCCCGACGGCAAAATCACAGCCATCACCCACGAAGCCACCGGGCAGACCTCCAGCTACGAGGAATTCACGGAGTCGACGGTGCAGCAGACGCGCATGATGTACCAGTCGCCCAACGTGAACACGCGCTACCGTCTGGCGGCGCTCGACGTGAGCACGCCCATCTGGATGCGCGGCCCCGGCGAGGCCACCGGTGCGTTTGCGCTGGAGTCGGCGATGGACGAGATGGCGCACTTGCTGAACATCGACCCGATGGAGTTTCGCCTGCGCAACTACACCGACAAGGACCCTGAGAACGGCCGGCCGTGGTCGAGCAAGTTTCTGAAAGAGTGCTACCAAATGGGCGCCGAGCGCATCGGCTGGAATAAGCGGCAGCTGAAGCCCGGCAGCCTGCGCGACGGCGAGTGGCTGGTGGGCTACGGCATGGGCGTGGGCACCTTTGGCGCGCACCGCGGCGCCTCGCAAGCCAACGTGCGGCTGCTGCCCAACGGCACCGTGGTGCTGCAAAGCGCTGTGACGGACATCGGCCCCGGCACCGGCACGGCCATGACCCAGATTGCGGCCGACACGCTGGGCCTGTCGCCCGACAAAATCAAGTTTGAGTGGGGCAACTCGCAGTTTGCGCCGGCCCCCACGCAAGGCGGCTCGGCGGTGGTGAATACCGTGGGCCCGGCCGTTCAGGAAGCCTGCTTGGCGTTAAAAGAAAAGCTGCGCACCATGGCGGGCACCAGCAATGCGGCCTTCGCGGCTGCCCGCGAAGAAGACGTGGTATTCGCCAACGACCACATCACGCTGAATGGCACGCCGAGTGCCCGTGCCACCTACGCCGACCTGCTCAAGCAGGCCGATGGCGGCTTTGTAACGGTGGAAGCCAAGCCCCAGGGCGACGACCAGAAAAACTTCTCCATGTACTCGTTTTCGGTGCATTTTGCCGAAGTGCGGGTCAACCCGCTCACGGGCGAGGTGCGGGTGAGCAAGCTCGTTTCCTGCGCCGACGCCGGCACCATCGTCAACCAGAAAACCGCTGGCAACCAGATGAAAGGCGGCGCCGTGGGCGGCATCGGCATGGCCCTGATGGAGCACGCCATCATCGACGACCGCTACGGGCGCTACGTGACCAAAGACCTGGCCGAGTACCACGTGCCGGTGCACGCCGACGCGCCAGCCATGGAGGCGCTTTTCGTGAATCAGCCCGACCCGCACGTGAATGCGCTGGGCACCAAAGGCATCGGCGAAATTGCCATTATTGGCGTGGCCCCGGCCATTGCCAACGCGGTGTTCAACGCCACGGGCAAGCGCATCCGGGAGCTGCCCATCACGCCGGACAAGCTGGTGTGATGAAGTGAAACGGGATGGTTTGGTTGCTGTAGAGACGCAAGCATGCGTCTCTACCTCGGGCTGGTTTTGGGCGCGGGCCGGCGGGTGGCTGAGGTAGGCACTGCGGTTCCGGTTGGCGGTTTCATGCCAGTGGAGCGGGGCGCTTGCCCGCCTTGCTGGTAGCTGAACTCCAGGATGCAGCCTTTGCAGCTGGTTCCTTTGGGGTCTTCCTTCGAGGGGCCGGAGCTGACCGAAGAACTGTCGGTGGCCAGGTACAAGCGGCGGCCGTCGGGCGAAAGGGCCAGGTCGCGGTAGCGCACGGGGGCTTTAAAATACGTCAGCGTATCACCCGATACGCCCGTGCCGGCGGCGTTTAGCTGAAGGCGCAAGAGCTTGCCGTGCTTGAGCGTGGGCAGCAGCAAGGAGTTTTGCCAGCCCGGAATGGCCGCGGAAGTATAGACGGCCAAGCTGCTCGGCGCTTCCGATGGCCACTCCGGAGCATCACCGGCCTCGCCCCTGGTTTTCGCGAACAGCTTGGTGAGGAAGGCGTTGGAGTTGGGGTACAGCGTTTTTATGGGGTCGCGGTACGTGGCGGGCCCGATGGCGGCGGCGTTGGCCTGCTCGCTCTTGATGAAGGGGTATGACGTGTGCCAGGTGCCGGGCAACGACGCGTGGCTCGATACGCCCGCGGCCAGGCCGTTGTAGTTGTTGTCGTTGTAGCCTATCACCAGCGGGTGCCCGTAGTTTTTGCCCCGCTCCACCACGTTTATTTCATCGTCGGAGAAAGGGCCGTGCTCGCTTTCGTAAAGACGCCCGCTGTTGCCCACCACGGCGTAAGCCAGGCCCTGGGCGTTGCGGTGCCCGAGGCTCCACACCGCCGACTGGCGAGCGGCCGTGGCAAACGGGTTGTCGTTGGGCAGCCATTGGTCGGTGGGCTGGGCATCGCCGTCGGGCTCCAGGTTGAAACGAAGAATTTTGCCTTCGTAGCGGGAAGGGTCCTGCGCGTGGTTGGGCCGGCCGGCGTTGTCGAATTGCCCCGCGCCCAGGTCGCCGATGCTATAGAACAAAAAATTCTTGCCGCCGACGGGCGCAATGAGCAAGCGGCCGCCGTTGTGGTCGCTGCTCCCGGGAATGGTGTCGCAGAGCGTGACCGGGTTGCTCAGGGTTTGGGCCGTGGGTTGGTACTCGTAGCGCACCAGCCGCGTGGTGAAGAAGTTGCCGCCGTAGTTGGGTTTTCCGCCCTTGCCCGGCTGGTTGGCTCCGGCGAAGCGGTAGAGGTACACCATGTACACGTAAGGCTGGCCTTGCAGCAGGCGAGGGTGCACGGCCAGGCCCATCAGGCCGCCTTGGGGCCAGGGCTTGCCGCCGTCCACGGCATTCGGAACCTTGTCGTAGCGCGGGAATTCCCGCTGCCGGCTCAGGTCCAGCACTACTTTGCGGTTGCCGGTGGCGGGGTCGAGCCGGCTCACGCGGTAGCCCTTGGCTTCGGTTACCCAAAGGGCATTATCCGGGCCATACACCACGGACCACGGGTCGCTGAGCTGCCGGGCCAGCACGCGCACGGTGAACACCTCGCCCTTGGCGCCGGTGACGGTTTGGGCCGCCACGGGCCGTAGAACAAACGCGAGCAAAAAGCCGCACACAATGCTAATTCGACGCATAACAAGAACTAATAGGTCGGGGGTTTACTGCGAATGCCGGGGTCATGTTGCTACGCTTGCGCTTGCGGCTGGCCGCGCTACTTATCACCCATAGGGCTTTGCCATCTTTTCAGGGAGCCCAGCCCGCGCTTTGCAGGAACGCGACCAAGCGTGGGTCATCGGCCGACAAGGCTGGCAGCCACACGTCGACCTGCTCGCGGTTCCAGTACCGGCCCGCGGCGTTGCCGGGCGGGGCAAACGTGTACCGGTACCGAATGGCGCGGACGTAGCGCGGTGGCTGGTCGGGGAACGGGTTGGCGGCGAAGAGGCTTACCGCGCCGGGGTCGTTGTGCAGCAGCTTCGACACCAGATGCAGCGTCCAGGGGTAGTCGGCGGGCGTGGCCATGGCCGCGAACCACATCTGCCAATCCAGCCGCAGCTGGTAGGGCGCAATTTGCGGCGGGCGCTGGTCCAGCGCTACGGGCAGGCCTTTGTAGGGGTAGGGTTTCCAGCGGGCGCGGTCGCTGGGTTCCGCGTCCATTGTCCCCTCAAACACCACGTTCAGCCGCTCCTGGCCCACGGTGCCGAAGGCCCCGTAGGTGTTTACCAGGTCCAGCGGGTCGAAGGAGGTGTTCATGATTTGGCCGGGCGACACCAGGTTCAGGGCCGGCCAAATGCTGAGCAGGGCAATGACGGCCGTGACCACCCAGGCCGTGGTGCGCATGGGCCGGGACGCTTCGGCGTGGGCGGCTGCGGTGATGGCCCGCCGCACCAGGCGCCGGGGCAGCAGCCGGGCCCAGAACCCGTCGTCGAAACAAGCCAGTGCCGGCACGATGGTCAGCCAGTTCAAAAAGGAAAGGTTGCCGCTGAGGATGATGCTGAGCTGAAACAGCACCATGACCGCGCCTGCCACGTGCCGGGCCGTGCGCGGCCCAAAGGCAAAAAACGGGGCCACCAGCTCCGCCAGCCAGTTGAACCACACGCCCACTTGCAGCGCCACACGCGGCAGAAAATGGAACCACCGGCTCAGGGGTCCGGGAATGGGCTGGGTTTCGAAGTGGTAATAGAGCGCGGTGCTGTTGCGCCAGATTTCGTCGCCGCGAACTTTGATTAACCCCGCGCCCAGCATGATGCGCACGACCAGCCACCGAAACAACACGAGAATGGGCAGCGGCGGGGCATACCGCGGGAAAGGCCGCGCGTCGAGCAACGGACAGAGAAAAATGGCCAGAAAACCGGTTTCAATGAGCTGAATTTCCCAGCCGTACCCGTACCACTCCTGCCCAACGTGCACGAAGGACATGTACAGCAGCCAGAGCCCGGCCATCATCAGACCGTTGGCAAAGCCAACAACCACGAGGCAGGAAAGCACAAAGCCCACCCAAGCAGCAATCAAGAGGGCGGTGTCGGAGTGCCAAAACCAGAACAGCGACGGCAAACGCGCAAACCCTGCCCCCGTCGAGCCCAGCGCCTGGCTTACTTGCTGCAGGTAGCTGCCCAGTGGCAAGAGGCCGTTGGAGCCAATCAAGGGCAGTATTTGATTGATGGCCACCAGAAAGGCTACGGCGTAGAGCAAGCCCAGCAGGCGCAGAATCACAAACCGGGTAAGCCAATACGTGGGCGAGGCGCCGGGCTCCGCCGGGCCGGGGCGCGTTTCGCTGGCGAGGTCGGGCGGCACTTGCGAGAAAGTATCCATCGCTGAATAGATAGTAGCGGCCGGTTATGAGGGCACTTATTTTCAGGCATTCCGGGGTGCTTGCGGCCGCATTTCGGTCAAACATTGTCCGCCCGCACCTGTCCGTACATACTCAGGCCTGGTGGCTTGGTTACCGATTATTTCAGGCTTGCTGGAGGTCAAATAATTTAATGATGCGGCCGTTGACCTTTTCAACGTTATTATGGCGGCGTTCCATGGCGTCGCCTCCTTGCCTGCTCATCGAGCCAAGAAGCGGTTTGCAGCAGCATGGTTCGCCTGCCCGACCATCCCGAATGTTCAGTTCGGCGTGTCAGAACAACCGTCAACCGTTCTGCCGGGCCGAATTGAAGATTTGGGGTACACGTTCTACCTAATGCAAACTGCTTTTAAGATGTATCGCTTCTTCGCCCGGCCTTACCGGGTCATCCATTTCAATCCTGCTTCAGCATCATGAATAAAGTATCCCGGCGTGGGTTTGTCGAGCAATTCGGGGTGTGTTTGGGCGCCTCGCTCCTGCTGCCTTCCGTTGAGCTATATGCCCAACAAACTGCCCGGGTGCGCCCCGGCAAAAAGCTTCGGGTGGCAATCTGCGGGTTGGGCCGATATGCGAACCTGATTCGCGAGGGCCTGGCCGCGTCGCAGCACTGCGAGTTGGCGGGCATCGTGACGGGCACCCCAGCCAAAGCGGCCCAGTGGCGGAAAGAATATAACGTCCCGGAAAAGAACGTTTACTCGTACCAGAATTTTGATTCGATACTCGCCAACAAGAGCATCGACCTGGTCTACATTACGCTGCCCAACGGCCTGCACAAAGAATTTACGCTGCGGGCGGCCAAGGCCGGCAAACACGTGATAGTGGAGAAGCCCATGGCCTTGACCGAGCAGGAGTGCCGGGAAATGATGGCGGCCTGCCAACGAGCGGGCGTGCAGCTGGCCGTGGGCTACCGGTTGCACTACGAACCGCACCACCTCGAACTCAAACGGCTGGGCCAGGAGAAAGTACTCGGGCAAGTGCGCCTGATTGAGGCCTCCCTTGGGTATCGGCTGGCGGACATCGACCCCACGGACTGGCACTTGAACAAAGCGCTGGCCGGGGGCGGGCCGCTGATGAACCTGGGCGTGTACTGCGTGCAGAGCAGCCGCTACGTACTGGGGGAAGAGCCGGCGGCCGTAACCGCCCAGTTTGGCCCCGTCACCATGCCCAACCTGTTCAAAGAAGTGGAGGAGTCCATTACCTGGCAGCTGCATTTCCCGAGCGGTGCCGTGTGCACGTCCACCACCACATCCAACTGCAACATCGACCGGTTTTTTGCCTCGGCCGACTCCGGCTCTTTTGAGCTCAGCCCGGGCCTGAGCTACGGGCCGTTCAAAGGCAAAAGCAGCCAGGGCGCGTTCAATTTTCCGGTCATCAACCAACAGGCGGCCCAGCTGGACGGCATTGCCCCCTATATTCTAGACAACAAACCCCTGCCCTCCCACATTTCCGGAGAAGAAGGGCGAAAAGACCTGCGGGTGCTCGACGGCATTTACAAGGCGGCCCGCAGTGGGCAAAAAGTAACGTTGCAGTAGCGAAGCCGGCAATCGCTCGCCCACTCGTTTGAAAGGTGCACCGGCTAACTCCAACGGCCTCTAAGGGTTTTGGGTCAGCGGGCGGTAGCGCAGTAGCGCGAACTCTGTAGTTCGCGTCCCCGAACGATACCCGAACAACTTTAACGGCGCGGGG